>JBIKKL010000415.1:0-4796 GCA_044360365.1 Burkholderiales bacterium
GCGTACGCAATGATCCGAGTCGGTGAGGAGGACCTTATTCATCACGCGACCACACTGCTTCTGCTCGTCATTCTAGTGCCCGCGATTGCCGGCCGGCGCAAGGCGGCGACGCAAGCCGATGCCCAATGACGAAGTGAAGACCGACGTGGCGGTCCGGCCCTATGCGCCGGACCGAACCGACTTGAGCCGATTCGCGGCTCAGGAACGCACGTCGAACACCAGCTTGCCGCGCAGATGTCGCCCCTGACTTACGATATGCGCTGCCTGAGCATCCGCGAGCTTGTACATTCGGATTTCCGGAACACGCACTGCCCCGACGCGAACGAGGTGAGCGATCCGCTCCAGATGCGGCCGATCGCGTCCGACGTTCGGACGCAGGGACCGGACATCCGACCGGGGTGAAACGGGCGCCTTCCCGCCCGAGGCGATGAACGCCGCGCGACCTCCGGGGCGCAGCACGGAGAAGGATCTGGCCGTGACATCGCCGCCTACGGTATCGAAAACGGCATCCACGTTGGAGACGACCGTCGTGAAATCCTGCGCGCCGTAGTCGATGACGTGATCGGCCCCGAGACTGCGACAGTAATCGACATTGGGCGCGCTGCACGTCGTCACGACTCGCGCGCCGATATGCTTGGCCACCTGAATCGCGAACCCGGCCACCCCACCGGCACCGCCTTGTACGACGATCGTCTCGCCGGACTTGAGTTCGAGCGTATCCTCGACTGCCACCAGCGCAGTCAGTCCGATAAGGGCCAGCGCTGCGCAAGCCGGGTGCGAGAGATCGTCCGGCTTGCGCGCGATGATGGCGGCCTTGACGGCCACCTTTTCCGCATAGGCCCCTTCCTGCCCCACGTCCAGGACGCCGAACACCTCGTCGCCCACCGCGAAGTCGGTGACGCCGTCTCCGAGCGCTGCGACCACGCCGGAGAAGTCGCGCCCGAGTATGTAGGGAAACGCCGTCACCGGTGTGCCGTATTGCGCGCTGCGAACCTTCCAGTCGGCGCCGTTGACGCTGGCCGCGTGCACATCGACCACGACCTCGCCCGGGCGGGCCACGGGATCGGCGACATCGCCATAGCGCAATACTTCCGGACCGCCGTGTTCCAGGAAATAGACTGCCTTCATTGCTGACTCCTCCGAAAAAAAAACGATTGCAAAGCGCACCAGGCATTGCAGGGTCCCGCAGCGCAAGTTCGATCCGCGTTCGATGTTAACCGCAACGCGCGCGACTTCGCAGCGCGTTTCGAAACCGCCGAGCGGGTGGAAACGTGCCGAGGCATGCGCAATGCAATCGAACCCGCAGCGAGCGAACCGACGCGCCCCCCCCTGTTCCGGCAGGGGACTCGCATGACCCACGAGAACCCGGGTCAGGTCGGTAGCGGAACGAGCCCCTTGTCGCGCATCATCGGAGCGGCTTCGACAGAGCGCAGATAGTTCGCGAGCGCCGAGGCGAGATCAGGCGCGGATGCCTCGGTGTGAATACCCGCAGAGAACACCGTGACTTTGTCGAGTTCAGGCGGCAAAGGCGGCAGCAACTCGATACCCGGGATCGGCAGCAGCTCGGCCACTTGCTGGAACCCGATTTGAGCCTCGCCGTTGGCCACCAGGGAACCCACGGGAATCCCCTTCACATGTCGGACCTTGGGACGCACCCGCCCGGCAAGATCGAGCCGCTCGAAGAGCTCGATGATGTGTACTCCGCTCGGGCCATGCGAATAGCCGATCGAGTCCGCGGCCAGCATCGCGCCGACGAAGCGATCGGCACTGCTCAAGTCCGGCTTGGGCGCGCCGGCCCTGACCGCAGCACCGATGTGCGAACTGCAGAGATCGATGCGGCTGCCGGCCCGCAGCCGGCCGGCGGCGATAAGCGCGTCGATGGCATTCGACATCATGATCACGAGATCGACGACTTCACCGCCCTCGAGACGGCTCAGCATGTCGACGGTCGGCACCCAGAGCGTTTCCACCCGGCAGCAGTGTCGTGCTTCGAACTGCGGCAGCAGTTCGAGATACGCCGCCTTGATGCCGGCCGATGCCATGACCCTCATCGTCACCCCCTCCCCCGGCGGCTCAGCGCAATTTCGGCAAGGGGTGCGGTGTCCCGGGAGGAATGCCGTGCTTCTCGTATTGATGCGCCGCCAGCGTGAAAGCGACCATCACGTAATAGCCCGTCAGCATGGTGAGTTCCACGAGCCCTTTCGCGCCGAACTGGCCGAGCGCTGAATCGTACGTCGCGTCGCTGACCTGGTGATCGCGATGCAGCTCCGACACGTAATCGTAGAGCGCCTGTTCGTCGGCTTTCGCGAAAGCAGGCCGCCGGCCGTGGCGAATCGCCTCGATGACGTCATCGGCCAGACCGGCCTTCTGCGCCGTCGGCGCATGGGCATACCACTCGTATTGCGAATCGCAAACGCGTGCAGTGACGAGTATGGCCAGCTCCGACAAACGCGGCTCGAGTTCGGTGCGGTAGCGCAGCAACTCGCCGACCTGCGAGCAGTTGTCGGCCAGTTCCGGACTGTGCAGCAGCATCCAGTACGGACCGGGCAGACGCCCGATGCGATGATTGCGGGCGAGGATCTCGTCGTGCGCCTTTCTCTGATCTGGATTCATCGTGTCGAGCGAAACGAGCGGGATGCGTGCCATGCGGATCTCTCCTCCGGATTGTGTGACGGGCCTCGGCAGAACGAATCGATTGTATCCCGCATCGGGGACACACGTTACCATTGCAGCGGCTTCGTCCGGAGCCAAACAATGAAAGGAAATGACATGCCAGCTCTACAACCTGGAACGCAGGCGCCCGATTTCACGGCTGCGTCCCACGTGGACAGCAAGCTCTCGCTGAGCAGCTTCAAGGGCCGCAAGACCGTCGTGGCCTTCCTGCCCTTCGCGTTCACCGGCGGGTGAAGGAACCAAGTCCTCGGGTTCCGTGAGAACTACGAAGAATTCAAGAAGCTCAACGTCGAAATCCTCCAACTCAGTGCCGACCCCGTCCCCAGCCTGAAGGCCTGGGCGGAACACCTCGGCGGCTTGCCTTTTCCACTGCTGTCCGATTACTGGCCGCACGGCACCATCGGCAAGGCCTACGGCATCTTCAACGATGAACGCGGCATGTGCGGACGGTCGGTCTTCCTCGTGGACGAGAACGGCATCATCCGTCACTCCCACACCTATGCGCCGGGAACGATACCGGAGAGCAAGGATCTGCTCGATCGACTGAAGGCGATGTAGGCAACGGCACCCGGCCCAATGGCCGGGTGCCGCTCGCCGACGCAGCACGGTCAGCGCAGCACCGCCGTTTTCTTTCGCTCGATCAGTTCGAAGTCGATCTTCGCGCCCAGTCCCGGCCCCTCGGGTAGCCGGACCATGCCCTGCCGGTCGACAACGAGATCTTCCGCCAAACCGTACTTCTGTGTGGCATCCGGCAGCAGTACCTCGAAATATTCGCTGTTGGCAATTGCGCAGATCACATGCAGATTCGCCACGTTGTTGAGCGAGTTGCCGCCATGGTGGACCTCGAGGTTCATGTGGAAGGCTTCGGCCAGATGCGCCGTCTTGACCAGCGCGGTGATGCCGCCCTTGACGGCCACGTCACCGCGTAGAAAATCGGTCGCCTGCATCGTCACCCAGGGGGCGAAAGCCTGAAAGCCGCCCGGCGAATATTCAGTGGCAAGGATGGGGATATCGAGCTTCTGGCGCAGCTTCACATAGTTCGTAATGTCGTCTGCATCGAGTGGATCCTCGAACCAGTAGAAGTCGAGTTCCTCCAGGGCACGCCCCACACGAAGCGCCTCCACGTAATCGTAGGACCAGGTACTGTCGAGCATCAGGCGGTAGTCGCCGCCGACCGCCTTGCGTACATGCCGGCAAAGCTCGATGTCCTCGTGCCACACCGCTGGAGGATGCATCTTGTAGGCATGGAAGCCTGCCTCCTTGATGCGCAGCGCTTCCTCGGCATAGGCTGCATTCGAGGGCAGGACCTCGGAACTCGCATAGGCCGGCACGGCATCGCGGAAGCTGCCGAGCATGCGGTGGATCGGAAGATTCGCGATCTTGCCGCCGATGTCCCACAGGGCGACGTCGATCGCGCCGATGCAGCGCAAGGTCGTATTGCGATTGCGCGGCCACATGCGCTGATAGATTCGTTCCCGGTCGAGCGGATTCTCGCCGACGACGACCGGCTTCAGATACTTGAGCAGCGATTCCACGTCGAAGTTCGCACCCCGATTGGACGATCCCAGGAAAGCGTGGCCATCGACGCCCTCGTCGGTCGAGATGGTCACGAGCCCCAGTTCGCTGCGGCCGCTCGCCATGCGGCCGGTGTGCCTGCCGAACTGCCTCGGGGGCAGATCGTCCCATGCAAACAGCTGCACGCTCACATCGGTAACTTTCATGTCTCCTCCGAGGCTGATCCGACGGGTTGTCCGGTCAAGCATAACGCGGGACGCCCGGGACTGTCCGCTGAAGCGGCCTCGTGTTAGCTTTCCCGCTCAGCGCCTGTCAGCCTGACGCAGGAGACTCATCTGCGCGCAGCCGTGGAAACCGTTCCGATAGGTCGCTCACATCGAACGAGAGGAGCCGCAGTCATGAAGGGTGTCGTCGTTTGTCCCCAACCGCGCGCCGCCGATGTCGGCGCCGCGATTCTCGCCCGAGGCGGCAATGCTTTCGAGGCCGCCGTTGCTGCGGCATTCTCGCAGATGGTGAACGATCCGTTCATGTGCGGCATCGGCGGCATGGGTACGCTGCACTACTTCGACGCCGCGTCGGGCAAGAGCGGCATGGTCGATTTCTACAAT
>JBIKKL010000327.1:0-5709 GCA_044360365.1 Burkholderiales bacterium
GCAGCGCTCGTCATGATGCACGTATCGAGGTTGTCCGAGGAACTCGTGCTCTGGATGAGCCCCCGCTTCGGCTTCATCGACTTGCCGGACCGCTTCTGCACCGGCTCGTCCATCATGCCGCAGAAGAAAAATCCCGACGTACCCGAACTCGCCCGTGGCAAGACAGGCCGCGTCTACGGCCACGTCATGAGCCTGCTCACGCTCATGAAGGGCCAGCCGCTGGCCTACAACAAGGACAACCAGGAAGACAAGGAGCCGCTCTTCGACACGATCGACACGCTGCGCGAGACGCTGACGATCTTCGCGGAGATGGTGGCGGGCATCCAGGTCAACGCACCGGCGATGGAACTGGCGGCCTTCCAGGGTTATGCGACGGCGACCGATCTTGCCGATTATCTCGTACGCAAAGGACTGCCGTTTCGCGACGCGCACGAAGCCGTCGGCCTCGCGGTCCGCCATGCTGTGGAAAGACGCTGCGATCTGTCGGCGCTCAGCCTGGATGAATTGCGCAACTTCTCGCCGCTCATCGGGCCGGATGTTGCCGAAGTATTGACCTTGGCAGGATCCCTGGCCGCACGCGATCATTTCGGCGGAACAGCGCCGCGGCAGGTGCGGGCCGCAATCGTGCGGGCGCGCCGCCGGCTGGCGAAAGAAGACCGCATGCGCTTGCCTGCTTCGTAGCGGGCAAGCCGATGGCGTGCAAGTTGGCGCGCCGCAGGATGCGGCGTCCCGGCCGGACTTGACGCGCATCAACCGGGGCCAAGCCGGCATCCGCATAATCGGGCAGTCTTCATTGCGCCACGGATGCCATGATGCCCGGGGGCCGTATTCTCCGCTCAGCGCTGCTTGCGTTCATGGTGCTGGTACTGCTGATGGCGGGCTCCAGGGACTGCTTGGCCGCGCAGCCTGCCGCTCCGAACTACGCTGTCGATGTCTACGTGTTCTGGCGCGAAGGCTGTCCTCACTGTGAGCGCGCGCTGGCGTGGTTCTCCGCGATCGAGTCCTCCGACGCCTCCCCGCTGCGCGTGCATCGCATCGAGATCGGGCGCGACCCGGAGATGCGCGAACTGTTGCTCGACGTCGTCCGCGACTATCGGCTCGATCGGGCGGCCGTGCCGCTGATCGTGGTCGGCCCAACGGCGTTCATCGGCTTCCTGGACGCCGACAGTTCGGGACGGGAGATCGAAGAGGCGATCCGCGCATGCCGCGCGACGCGCTGTCCGGATCCTCTCGCCTCCCGCCTTGGTCGAGAAGTCGCTGCGCCCGAGGCCTTTGCGGGGAAGGCAGCAGAAACTCACCCCGTGCCGACACGCGTACGCGTGCCATTCTTCGGCGACATCGAAACCCAGGGCGTTTCACTGGCAGCGCTGACCGTAATGCTTGCCGCCGCCGATGGGTTCAACCCGTGTGCAATGTGGACCCTGGTGTTTCTGCTCGGACTCATCGGCAACATGCAGGACCGGGTGCGCATGTGGACGCTCGGCGTCGCGTTCGTTGCCGCTTCCGCGGGGGTCTATTTCCTGTTCATGGCAGCGTGGCTGAATGTCGTGCTCCTGCTCGGCATGATCGCCTGGTTGCGGTGGGGGATCGGCGTGCTGGCCATCGTCGGCGGGGTCTATTCCGTCCGACGAGGCTACTCGCGAGAGCCGCTCGTGTGCGAAGTCACGGCACCGGCCAGTCGGCGCAAGGTGCTCGATGTACTGCGTTCGCTCGCGCTCGAAAAGCGCTTCGTGCTCGCGCTGATCGGCATCGTGCTCATTGCCGTCGCCGTCAACGTCGTCGAGCTTATCTGCTCCGCGGGCATCCCGGCCGTGTACACCCAGGTGCTCGCACTATCCCAGATGTCACCCTTGCAGTACTACGCATATCTGGTGCTCTACGTTGCCGTGTTCATGCTCGACGACGTGATCGTCCTCGTCGCGACGCTGGGCGCGATGACCCTCACCGGCACCAGCGAGCGATACACGCGCTGGTCGAACCGGGTCGGAGGCATAATCCTGATCGGTCTCGGACTGCTGCTGATCTTTCGGCCGCAGCTTCTCGTACTCCATTGACGGATCAGCCATGGATCTCCTGACGCACGCAGCGCTTGGCGCCGCAGGTGCGGCCGCCATCGCGCCTGCGGGCCGCGTTCGCCTGGCCGCCGCCGCGGGCGGTCTTGCAGGACTGCTCCCCGACGCCGACATCCTCATCGCAAGCGAGGCGGATCCGCTGCTCAATCTGGAGTTTCATCGACACTTCAGTCACTCGCTCGCCTTCACGCCCGTCGGAGCGTGCCTGGCAGCCCTCGTCGTTTGGTTGCTCTGTCGGCGACGGACCTCCTTTGCATCGATCTATCTCTACTGCCTCGTCGGCTACCTGCTCGCGCCGCTATTGGATGCCTGCACGAGCTATGGCACCCATCTGCTGTGGCCGTTCAGCGAGCGGCCCGTCGCGTGGAACATCGTCTCGGTGGTCGACCCGGTCATTACGGCAGGAATCGTCGTGCCGCTGCTGCTCGCGATCCGGCGCAGACAGCGGGTGTTTGCGACCGTTGCTGTGGGCATCGCCGTGGCCGGCCTCGGTACCGGCTGGATCCAGCACGAACGCGCGGAGCGGGTCGCCCGGGATACGGCAGCATCCCGCGGCCACGTACCGGAACGGCTGCTGGTCAAGCCGACGCTGGGCAACCTCGTGTTATGGCGAGCCTTGTACGTTCACCAGGGGCGCATCCATGCGGACGCCGTACACGTCGGACTCAGCGCGCGCGTCTACCCGGGCGAATCCGCGCCGCTGCTCGATCCGGCCCGCGACCTCGATCTGCCCGACCGCTCACGGGCACGCGCCGATCTGGTACGGTTCGAGCGGTTTGCCGATGCGCTGCTCGTACGCCATCCTGCGCGGCCCGACATGATCGGCGATGCGCGCTACTCGATGCTGCCGACCAGCATCGAACCGCTCTGGGGGATCGTGATCGACCCCGCCGCGCCGGATCAGGCGCCGAGGTTCGAGACGACACGGCGCTGGTCCCCCGAGATCCGTCGGCGCTACACGGACATGCTGCTCGGCCGCTGACGCAGCGCGGCTTTGCGTCCTCAGGCGAAGGCTGTACGATTCGGCGCCGACCGTCCCGTGCGTCGGACCGCAATTTTCCAGAGGTATGCGAAGTGGCTGCATCCACCGATAACGAATGGCTGACGTTGCTCCTCGTCGTTGCAAGCGCGGCGGTGATGGTTTTCCTGCTGCGCAGAATGATGCGGGGCATGCATCAACAGGACTTCATCCTGCTGCGTCAGACGAAGTCGAAGGGCATCGATATCCGTCAGCCGCAGAAAGTCGACTTCATCGTCTTTGCCGCTACGCAGGAAACGGCCGACGAGCTTGCCGGCCTCATGCGCGACGACGGATTCGAGACCAGCATGTCAGTGGCGCAGATCGCCTATGCCAAGAACAAGAGCAAGCCCGGGCAGGCGCAGGATGGTCTGCTCATCAAGGGCGCACGGACGATCGCGCTTACCCCGGAGAACCTGAAGCGCCAGCGCGAATTTCTGACTCGCATCGCGACGGAGCGCAATGCCGCGTACTTTGGTTGGCAGGTGGGATTTGCGGTCGAGGCCCTGAAGAGTGAACAGTGAACGGTAAAGGGTGATCGCCGGACACGCTCGGCGCGCGATCTTCACGCTTCACCGGGCCACCGCAAAGCGGTGCCCATCACCTATCACTGGTCACCCGTCATCGCCCCGTTGAAGAGCGGATCCCGATCCGATACTGCGATAATCGGGGCAACCGTTTCCAAGAGGAGAACACTATGGCTGGCAGCATGCTCGAAGGCAAGGTCGTCGTCGTGACGGGTGCAGGGGGAGGCATCGGCCGGGATTTCGCACTTGCCATGGCAGCCAACGGCGCGCGCGTGGTCGTCAACGACATCGGCGCATCGGTCAGTGGCGAAGGTCACGATGCAGGGCCGGCGCAAAAGGTGGTCGACGAGATTCGCTCGACCGGCGCGGAAGCCGTCGCGAGCACCGACAGCGTCGCCGACTGGGAGGCTGCCCAGCGCATCATCCAATGCGCGATGGACACCTTCGGCCGCATCGACGCCGTCGTCAACAACGCCGGCATCCTGCGAGATCGCTTCTTCTTCAACATGAGCATCGAGGAATGGCGGGCGGTCATCGACGTGCATTTGAACGGATCGTTCTACGTCGCCCGCGCCGCCGCGCCGCATTTCCGCGGCCAGCACTCCGGCGCGTACGTGAACATGACTTCCACCTCGGGTCTGGTCGGCAACTTTGGTCAGGCCAACTATTCCGCGGCCAAACTCGGCATTGCCGGCCTGTCGAAGTCGATCGCGCTGGACATGGCCCGCTACAACGTCCGCTCGAACTGCATCGCGCCCTTCGCGTGGAGTCGGATGATCGGCTCGATCCCGACCGATACCCCCGACCAAAAGGAGCGGGTCGAGAAACTCAAGGCCATGCAGACCTCGAAGATTGCACCGATGGCAGTCTACCTCGTCAGTGATGCGGCGAAGGATGTCACCGGCCATATCTTCGGAGTCCGCGCGAACGAACTGTTCCTGTTCAGCCAGAACCGGCCCCTGCGCTCCGTGGCCCGTTCGGACGGCTGGACGCCGCAGACGATCGCCGATCACGCGATCCCGGCCATGAAAGCCCATTTCTATCCGCTCGATCGCTCCCAGGACGTATTCGCCTGGGACCCGATTTGATCCGCCCCACCGCCCGCACCCCTGCGACAGGTCAATGCGCCGAATCGAAAACCGGCGCATCCTAATCAGTTCGAACCCATTCCGGGTTGCCACGAGAGCTAGGAGCCACGCATGAGCAAGAAGAGCAGGAAATCCACCGCCATCGACATCGGCATCAACGACGATCAGCGCGCGAAGATCGCTCGCGGCCTGTCCGCGCTGCTCGCCGACAGCTACGCGCTATACCTGATGACGCACAACTTCCACTGGAACGTGACGGGGCCGATGTTCAATACCCTGCACATGATGTTCATGACTCAGTACACCGAGCAATGGAACGCGCTCGACCTGATCGCCGAGCGCATTCGTGCCTTGGGACACCCGGCACCCGGCACCTATGGCGAATTCGCGAAACTCGCGAGCATCAAGGAAGTGCAGGGTGTACCGAAGGCGACCGAGATGGTGAAGCTGCTGGTCCATGCGCAGGAAGCAACGGCCCGCACGGCCCGCAAGCTGTTGCCCGTCGTCGCCGATGCAAACGATCAGCCTACGGCCGATCTCCTTACCCAACGCCTCGACGTGCACGAAAAGACGGCCTGGATGCTGCGCAGTCTGCTCGAAGACTGACGCACAAAAAGCACATGCCCCTTCGAATACCGAAGGGGCATGTCGTTTCAACGCCGGCGCCCCGATGGTTCGGGGCGCAACGTCGATCCATCTACTTTCCGAAGGGTCTCGGACGCGGCATCTTGTCGCTGGAGGGCGGGAGGATCGGCAACTGGAAGCTGGGCTGATCACCCGTCAGGGTCTTCAGGAACGCAACGATCTTCTCGTTCTCCTTGGGCATGAACTTCTTGCCCAGCTGCAATCGTCCCATGACGTCCACGGCTTCGATCAACGTGTTGGCTGCGCCGTCGTGGAAGTAGGGGCAGGTCAACTCGACGTTGCGCAGGGTCGGCACCTTGAAGTTGAATCGATCGAATCCTCGCATCGAGGCGCACGGCGGTACATACGCCGGCCGAAGC
>JBIKKL010000328.1:0-5698 GCA_044360365.1 Burkholderiales bacterium
CGCCCGTTGCGGGACTTCGGGTTGTAGCCAAGGAACGGGTGACGCGCGAGATCGTCCAGCGTCACGCGCTTGCGGCTGGCGAGCGGGTGAGCGCTGGGAACGATCAGACTGCGGGCGAGCACATCGCCCTCCAGGAAGATCAGCGAAGAACGCTCGCTCGGCGCATCGGTGCTGATGCCGAGTTCGGCATCGCCGCTCTCGACGAGTCCGGCAATGCCGTTCGCATCGACCTGAAGCAGCTGGAAGTCCACCTTCGGATGAACGCCGGCAAAGCCCTTGATCGCGGATCGCAGGGTGTAACGTGCGTGCAGGTGCGTCGTCGCCACACGCAACTGGCCGCTGTGCTCGTCGCGTGCGTCGTCCGCCACCGCCTGGATGCTTTCCACGTCGTTGACGACACGTGTCGCCAGATCGAGGATTGCCTGCCCGACCTCCGTGAAACCAAGCACACGATTCTGGCGCCGCACCAGGATACGCACCCCGAGCGCCCGTTCGAGCCCTTGAATCTGACGGCTGACATTAGGCTGCGACGCATCGAGGGCCGCCGCGGCATTCGAGACGCTCAACGACTGCCGCGCCACCTCGCGCAGACAGCGCAATTGCTGCAGGGTGATCACGCTCGTCCGAGCTTCATCGAGGCAGCACCAGGATGGCCCGCAGATCGTTGACGTTCGTAAGCGTGGGCCCCGTCGTCACCAAACCGTCGACGGCTGCGAAGAAGCCGTAGCCATCATTGTTGCCGAGCATCTCTTTGGGCCGCAGCCCGAGCGAAGCCGCGCGTGCGAGCGACCCGGGATCGAGCATGCAACCGGCATTCGATTCAGTGCCGTCCACGCCATCGGTATCGGCGGCGAGCGCCCAGACGTTCGGCATGCCGTCCAACGCAACCGCGAGCGCCAGCAGGAACTCCGCGTTGCGCCCGCCTCGTCCCTTGCCGCGCACGGTGACGGTCGTCTCGCCACCGGACAGCAATACACAGGGGGCGGGGCCCGGCTGCCCATGGCGCACAACCTGACGGGTGATGCCTGCCATGACCGTAGCGACTTCGCGCGCTTCGCCTTCGATGCTGTCGCCGAGAATGAGCGGGGTCACACCGGCCGCCTGCGCCACCTCTGCGGCCGCCATCAGGGCATCCTGCGGGCGAGAGATCAGTATCGTTTCTGCGTACGCGAGCCTGGGATCGCCGGGCTTGGGCGTCTCGTCTTCACCCAGTGCGAGTCGAGAGGCGACGCTCGGCGGCAATTCGATTCCGTACTTGGCCAATACCGCCTGCGCGTCGGCGTAGGTCGTCGGATCCGGCACGGTGGGCCCCGATGCGATCACGGCCGGATCGTCCCCGGGCACGTCCGAAATGAGCAGGGAGACGATGCGCGCAGGATGCGCCGCAGCGGCAAGCCGCCCGCCCTTGATCGCCGACAAATGCTTGCGCACGCAATTCATCTCGGCGATGTTGGCGCCCGACCGGAGCAGCGCCCTATTCACCGCTTGCTTGTCTTCCAGCGAAATGCCCTGCGCAGGCAGGGGCAGCAGAGCCGACCCCCCGCCGGAGATCAGGCAGATCACGAGATCGTCGGCGCTGAGTGACTGCACCATTGCCAGCATGCGTTCGGCGGCCGCCCGGCCGGCCTCGTCGGGCACGGGATGCGACGCCTCCACGATTTCGATTTGCTTGCACGGCACCGCATGCCCATAGCGCGTGACAACGAGGCCACTCAACTCGCCGGACCAATGTGCCTCCAGCGTTGCCGCCATCGCTGCGGACGCCTTGCCGGCACCGATCACGATCGTGCGGCCGCGCCCGGGCTTGGGCAGATGCGGGGGTAGGCAATTGTCCGGCAGGGCGGATCGGATGGCTGCGTGGAGCATCGTTTCGAGGAGACGTCGGGGGTCCTGGGTTGAGTGAGGGAAAGGGGAAGGGGGAAAGGGGAACCCCCTCTCCCCGACCCTCTCCCCCAGTGATGGGGGAGAGGGCGCAGTGGCGGCACCTGGCGCAAGGGGTTCGCCATCCTTCGTACCACCGCTTGCCGCATCGACGCCAACGGACCGTCCCGGCCTTTCCCCCTTCCCACTTCCCTTTTCCTCATCCCTTCCGAGCGCCATCTCAACCCGCCTGTGCGTCCATGTACGGCCGCACCCAATCCAGTCCCTCCAGCGTGCTCGCCAGCGGCTTGTACTCGCACCCGATCCACCCCGGGTAGCCCTGAGCGTCGATGAAGTCGAACAGAAAGGGATAGTGGATCTCGCCGGTGCCGGGCTCGTGGCGACCCGGGGTATCGGCGAGCTGCATGTGCGGGATGCGCGCGAGATGCTTCTGGATCGTGGGGGCCAGATCGCCTTCCATGATCTGCATGTGATAGATGTCGTACTGCACGAAGAGATTGGTGCAGCCCGTCGCATCGATGATCGTGAGCGATTGCTTCGTGGTGTTCAGAAAAAAGCCGGGAATGTCGCGCGTGTTGATCGCCTCGATCAGCAGCTTGACGCCCGCGGCCTCGAACTTCGGCGCGGCGAACCTGAGGTTTTCGATGAATGTCTGTTCGGCGCGCTCGCGCGTCAATCCGGCCGGTACGACACCGGCGAGACAATTGACCTGCGGGCAACCCAGCGTTCGGGCATACTCGATCGCCGTCTCGACACCGGCCTGGAACTCGCTAACACGATCCGGCAGGCAGGCGATGCCGCGCTCGCCTTTGTCCCAGTCGCCGGCCGGCATGTTGTGGAGGATCTGCTGCAAGCCATGCTGCTTGAGCTTTTCGGCCAGCTGCGCTTTGGGATACGCATACGGAAAGAGGTACTCGACCCCGCGAAAGCCGGCTCGACCGGCTGCCTCGAAACGATCGAGGAAGGGGACTTCATTGAACAGCATCGTGAGATTGGCGCAGAACTTCGGCATGGAGACTCTCCTCTACGCAGCAAGCGTAGCATGGGCGTGCGTCGACGTCGCGAGCCCCAGCAGCCTGTCGAACTGTATTTCACGACTGCGACGAGCGCCTAACCTGCGCTCGTTCCGGGCACAACGCAGCGCGCGAAATCACGTCCGACAGGCTGCTAGTGTCCTCGTTCCCACGCCTGAGTTCGCATGGCCCCCCTGACTGCACCCAAGTCGCGGTCACCGGACATCGGCCTTGCCGCACCACCGACGTGCGGATGGACGCTGCGCCCGCATCCGGCCATCGTCGCCAGGTCGCTGCGCTGGGCCGCCGCCCTGCTGGTGCTCTTCCTCATCGTTTACGGCGGCCTGAACTGGCTCACCGCTCGACGTACCGATCATCTCAGCCTCTGGTTCGATTGGGAGTTGTCCATCCCTTTCGTGCCCGGGATGGTCTGGGCATATCTCTCGATAGTCGCCAGCTTCTTCCTGCCGATGTTCGCGCTCGATGCCCGCGGCATCGACGCACTTTGCCGGCGGTTGGCGCTCGCAACAGTGCTCTCCGGGGCGTGCTTCATCCTCTTCCCGCAACAACTGGGGTTTCACCGTCTCGGTTCGGTCGCCGGCTACGAGCAGGCATTCGCCCTGATTCACGGACTCGACCTGCCGCACAACCTCGCACCCTCGCTGCACGTCTCGTGGAGCCTCATCCTGCTGCTGACGCTCGCACGAGTCTCGACGGGGTGGCTGCGTAGGGCCTTCCTGCTCTGGCTCGCCCTGCTGATTACCTCCGTATTGCTCGTTCATCAGCATCACGTGCTCGACGTTGCCGGCGGGATACTTGTAGCATTGGCGGCACGCATTGCCATCAGGCCGGATGGGCATGGGTTCAGCCATACCGGGTCACGCTGATTCCGTCGTCGCTTCGCGGAATCGATGCCAGCAGGCACTCATTGCCAGGGAGAGGTCCATGATCCAGCTTCGACTCGCCGCCGCGGCGCTATTGTTTTCGTCCACGCTCGCCCAGGGCGCCGCCCCCGAACCATCCCCCGAAGACAAGCAGGATCACGAACAGCTGCGTACGCTCCTTGCCACGTTCACGCAGGCATTCAACAGCCGCAATCTCGATCCGCTGCTGCCGCACCTGCATCCGAACTTCACCGTCACGATGGTGAACCAGGACGTGGTCACCCAGCCGGCCGAACTGAAGGGCTATCTCGACAAGCAGTTCAGCGGCCCGAACCCGCTCATCAAGGACGTGAAGATCAAACCGGACGCCGACATCCTCACGGTGTTCGTCAACGGCAAGATCGGCATCAACCGCGGCAGTTCGGTCGACACGTACACCCTGCCCGACGGACGAGTGGTGACCCTCAACACGCGCTGGACCGGCACGGCGATCAAGGACGGCGAAACGTGGAAGGTACTCAACGCGCATATCGGCCTGAACGCCATCGACAACCCCATCCTCGATGCGATGGAGAAGCTGAAGTGGATGTGGGCAGGCGGTGCGCTGGTACTCGGTGTCGTCCTGGGGTTTCTGGCCGGAAGAGTCACCGGCAGGAAGTAGCGGTTCGTCGCCGGCGGATCACTTCGCCCCGCACACCTGTGCTCCCCGGTGCAGACTCAATAGCCGCGCAACCGCTGCTCGAGCGGCTCGCTCAGCGCTGCGGGGGGCGGCTCGTCCGTCGGGGTGGGCCCGCGCCAAAGCCGGAGATACGTCCCCAGAAACGATGGCCGCGGCTGAGCGAAATCCACGTACTTCGGCAAATGGATCCAAGGCACTTCGGGATGCCGATGGTGCGCAAGATGATGGTGATAGTTGAGGAAGATCCACTGCACGATTCGGTTCACGCGCAGGTTGGAAGCCCCCTCGACGATGTCGCGCCGGGTCCATGCATGATCGGTGTATTGCAACGAGCACCAGTTGAGGGCAAAGGCGACGTAACAGAGACCCCAGCCCAGCAGGGTGAGATCGAGCGCGATGACGAGCAGCGCCTGAAACATCACGGTGAACACGATCTCTGCGCGCATGCGCCAGCCCGGTACGCGCGCAAGATCAACCACCATCGGCTCGAAGCCGTACCAGCGGCAGATCCCGTGCATGAACACGTGACTGCGGAAAAGCGGCCCGAGCAGCAGGTAGAGTGCGCAGCCCAGCGGGGCGGACAGCCAGAAGAATCCCGTCAGCAGACAATACAGCCGAAAGAGCGTCTTGTAGCGCGGCACGCCAGGCTGATAGTGATCGAAGAGTTCCCAGTCCGTGCGATTGCGCCGGTGATGACCGAAATGCACCACGCGCTGAAACATGAGCCCCGTGGGGAAGAAAGCTGCGCACAGGATGCCGAGAGCTTCGTTCACCGTCGCGTTCGCATGCAAGTGCCGATGCACCGCTTCGTGCAGCAGCGAGAAGAGGGTGTTCGCCACAAACGAGAATGCGATGGCGCCGAGGCCCCGTACGACCCAACTGGTCGATTGCGAGACGAACCACAGCAGTGCGCATGCCGTCGCACTCGCGACGAGGACGAGCGCGATGTTCAACGTACCGGGAATCGATAGCCGTTCGTTGCTCATGCTCGCAGTCGCGGTCGATCCGCACGAACGTTTCGGCTTTTTTGCCAGTGGGTGAAGGGGCGCAGGAACGACGCCGCAGGCACTTCTGCGCCCGCCTCGATTCGACACCCCGGGCCGATGCCCGCGTAAGCGCCGATGAGCACCTCGTCTTCGATGCGGATGCGCGCGACGGTCACCCGCAATTCGCCGTCGGCGCTCTTGAAGGCGAGATGCGGTGCCAGCACGGCACGCGTTCCGATCACGACGGCCTCGCCG
>JBIKKL010000329.1:0-5680 GCA_044360365.1 Burkholderiales bacterium
GCTCGCGCCACCCGCCGCACCGCCAAAGCTGCCCCCCGCGCCGCCGTGGCCGCCGCCCCCGCTCGCGCTCACCGCCGACCCGCCCCCGCCCGGGCCGAATCCGTGTGCCTGCCACACCCCCGCATCGCCCGGCGCGTAACCCTGCGCGTCCGCGTTCAGCGACGAAGTCGAATCGATGACCACGTCACGGGCGTCGATAGTGGCGCCCTCGGCGATCCAGAGTCCGCCGACCGTACCGAAAGCGGATCGGCTGCGAACCGTGAGGCTGGATCCGTCGGTCAGCGACAGATCGTCGCCCACATCGAGCCGGGCACCACCGCCGAGTGCCAAGGCAGCGCCGTTGTCCAGTACGAGATCAGCGGCAATCGTCAAACTACGTGCCTCGCCAAGCACGACTGAGGCCGCACCATCGACCGTCAAAGTGCCGTGGATGAGCGTATCGCCGTTCAGGGTGAGCGCGCCGCCGCCCGCAATGACGAGGTTCTGGTTGCTCTGCAGCCGCCGCGCCTGCACGCCCGGGCTGCTCAAGGCGACTGTGAAGGCCGCCACGCTGCCACCGATGAACACGTCCTGGGTTGCCGTCGGCACGAGACCGCCGCTCCAGTTGGCCGCCGTTCCCCAAGCACCGCCCGCGGGGCCGATCCAGGTGCGGAGGTTGGTGTTGCTGGTCGCGGTCAGCGTGAGCTCGCTCGCGCTCGACGTTGCCGAATAGATATCGCCGAACGATGCGTCGATCACGAAGTCGCCGGACTTGATGCCGAACTCGGCCACGCGGTAGGCATCGCCCACATCGACGGAATGACCATCGACCTCGTTCAGCCGCAGGGTCGCGCCGGCATCGACGACCAGCGTCCCGGAAACATCCAGGGCGTCGTACTCGCCGACGGCGGTTCCAGCCAGATCGACAAGGATCGTGCCGACCGATGTCGCCGAAAGATTGCCTAGCACCGAAAGCGTACCGGTCGCATCGGAGTCCCCGGCATTGGGCGCGATGATGCCGAGATTGTGCAGCGTCCCGCCACTGCCGAGATCGATCGTGCCGCCACCTCGAATGACGCCGGTCTGCGCGTTCGTGAAGCCGCCCGGGACAACGAGCGTCGCTCCCACGGCCAAATCGATGAGACCGCGCTGATCGAACGACGAGGCCGCCACCTGCACCGTCCCCGCCTCGATCGACAGCGTTCCCGCATTCGTCACCGCCAGCGATCCGCCCGCGTTCAGCAACTGCGTCGGATTGCCCCCGGTCTTGCGCACCGTCCCGGTGTTCACGAACTCCACCGCGCCGGAGTTCGCGTACAGCGCACCCCCGCCCGTCACCTCCAGATCCCCCACGTTCTCGAACGAGGCCCCCGACTGCATCACGAATAGAGCGTTGCCCAGCCAGCGGCCGGTCGTGCTCTCGTTGCGCAACGTCCGTCCCGTCAGCACCGAGTTTTGCGCGCTCCCGTCCAGCGTGAACGACGCCCCCGACTGCACCACCGTCGAGCCCGTCCCCGACTGCGTTCCGCCCGATTGGAGAAACGAGGATGTCACGCTTACCGTGCCGCTGCCCGACAACTGACCGCCGCGGATGTCGAGATGCGCGACGGTAGTATTTGCCCCCTCGATCACGAGCGTACCGCCGGTGAGCACAACGTTGTTCATGACAACCGTCGAGACCGTCAGCATGCCCCCCGCGATTGCCAACGTGCCCGGCCCCGCGATCTGCGGCGTGCCTCCGGTCGTATCCAGCACCTGCGTCCCCGACTCCAGACGCACCACCCCGCCGGATTCGATCGTGTAGTCCCCACCGCCCGACCCGCTGGTCGACAACTGCAGCAGCGCATTCGCCCCCACCGCGACCTGCCCGCGCTGATCGAACGACGAGGCCGCCACCCGCACCGTCCCCGCCTCGATCGACAGTGTCCCGGTATGCGTCACCGCCAGCGATCCGCCCGCGCTCAGCAACTGCGTCGGATCACCCCCGGTCTTGCGCACCGTGCCCGTGTTCGCGAACGACACTGCACCGAAGTTCGCGTGCACCGCACCGCCGCCCGTCACCGCCAGAACGCCCGCGTTCTCGAACGACGCCCCGCTCTGCAGCACTACCGCCTGGTTGCCGAGCCACTGACCGAGCGCGCTCTCGTTGCGCAGCGTCCGGCCCGTCAACAACGAACTCTGCGAGGTCGTGTCCAGCGTGAACGACGCCCCCGACTGCACCACCGTCGAGCCCGTCCCCGACTGCGTTCCGCCCGATTGGAGAAACGAGGATGTCGCGCTTACCGTGCCGCTGCCCGACAACTGGCCGCCGCGGATGTCGAGATTCGCGACGGTAGTAGCCGCACCGTCGAGCACCAGACTGCCGCCGGTCAGCAAGACGCCGCCGAGCGTTGCAGGGCCGGTCACCTGCAGGGAACCGCCGCTGACGGAAAGACCTCGCGCACTGACCAAACTCGCGACGGAGACGCCGGAAGCACTGAAGGAGATGGCAGGACCAAGCCCGTCGATGACGACGGCGTGGTCGGCGGTGGGAAGCAGGTCGGCGGACCAGTTGCGAGCGTCCTGCCAGGTAACGCCGTCGCCACCGCCATCCCAATGAGCCGCGGCGAGAGGATCTCCCGAGAGCAGCAGGCGCTGCTCCAGTGCCTCGAACAAAGCCCTACGGGCGAAGGGGGCCGCTGCACGCTGTCGGTGGCGCGCCTCGATTCTGCGCGGCACACTTGCTGGTGCACCCGCGTCTGCCGTCGGGCCGATGGGGCCAGTGCTCTTCGACGAGGTCATTTCGCTCCCTATTGATCCTGCCTCAGACAGGGTCGTAACCCATCATCGGCCTACGATTGGACACAGGATCGCAGCGACCACGGCGATCGAGAAACGAGCAGCCCGTCACGCCCGACATCGGGCTGCGAGAGATCGAACTTAACCGATTTTTATGTCAAAGCAATTCTCGCACCGACCGTTGCTCCCTGCGCATCAACTTTGCAGGAAATGCGAAGAACCACTCGTTCGCACCAAGGACTGTAAACAATCCCGACACCGGGGACCATCGACCCTCGTCGATTCTGCCAAGTCGCGTCGGTGCAATGGAAGGAGGCCGCCGACCCCGAGCTACCTGCCCCGGCGCACGGCGATGTGGGTAGCCTGCCGGACTGGATTTCGCGCGTTGCGTTGTGCCCGGAACGAGCGCAGGTTAGACGCTCGGCGCAGTCCAATATCGCGAATATCGGCAAGGCGAGCAACCACGCATGCGCTCGTTCTGGGCACACCCCGAAGGGACCGGGCGCTTTTCGCGCGGGGCGTTGCCGGTCGACTTGGCCATACTTCTCGATATTGGCTGCGTCGTCCTTCTGGTCGTGCATGAAAAGCACTCCAGTCGCAGTCGTGAAATCCAGTCCGACAGGCTGCTAGTATCCCCGTGCGGGCGAGCGCCTGCGCCGCCGACACCCGCCGAAAGCAAAGCGA
Organism: Burkholderiales bacterium; assembly: GCA_044360365.1. Taxonomy (GTDB): domain Bacteria; phylum Pseudomonadota; class Gammaproteobacteria; order Burkholderiales; family WYBJ01; genus WYBJ01. The sequence goes on from JBIKKL010000329.1 coordinate 3,442, forward strand.
GTTCTGCAGTCTTCAATGAGAAAATCCGACCCGCTACAGCGCAAACGATGGACGGAGACGATTCAGTTCGCCCTCGTCTACACGCTCGCCTATTTCCTGCTCGACCGGATCAGCTTCATCTATCCGCTGCGCGAACTCAACATCACGCCGTGGGATCCGCAACCCGCCCTTGCGGTCGCGCTGCTCTACCTCCGCGGATGGCGCTGGCTGCCTTGGGTCTATCTCACGGCATTGATACCCGAACTGGTCGCCCGCGAAGATCCGGTCGAGGTGCCGGACACCCTGATCCTCACCTGCGTGATCGTGGGCGGCTTCAGTCTGACGGCCGCCCTGATGCGAAGCTTCCTCGAAGTTGCCGCCGAACTCGGCACCCGCCAGGACGTCATCAATCTCATGGTCGCGGTCGTCCTGGGTGCCGGCACGATGGGCGCCTGCTACGGCGCGCTGCTCTGCCTCTGGGGCGTAACGCAGTGGGAACTCTTTCCGACGATCGTCTTTCGCTACTGGCTGGGCGACACGATCGGCCTGCTCGTGACGCTGCCGCCGATCCTTTTCTTCGCCGAACCGTCGCGCCGGCGCGAACTCGGAGAGCTCGCCGGGAATCGCAGAGCGCTGCTCCCCCTCGTGCTCATCGTTGCCGCACTGCTGATCGTCTTCCTGCGGGGAGAGAGCGAACAGTACAAGTTCTTCTATCTGCTGTTCCTGCCCATCATCTGGATCGCGTCGCGCTACGGCCTCGCCGGTGCGATCAGCGGCGCCGCTCTCGTTCAACTGGGCGTCGTCATCGCAGCGATGGCGAGCTTCCACGAAGTCTTCGAGATCCTCGAATTGCAGACGCTGCTCCTGTGCCTTGTTCTCACGGGCCTCATTCTCGGCGCTGCCGTGGATGAGTGGCGAGACGCCTTCCAGCGTCTCTCGCGCGCCCGGCAGCTCACGGTCGTCGGCGAAATGGCCACCGCCGTCGCGCATGAACTCAATCAACCCCTTACCGCTCTTTCAACCTATTGCGATGCCATCCGCTTGCTCGCAGAGCACGCGCCGGAGGATCGATCGCGCATGATCGCCACGGCCGACCGGATACGTCGGGTCGCAACACGATGCGCCGAAATCGTGGCCCGCTTCCGAACCTTCGCGCCGTCGCGCGTCGGCCACCCGGAAAAAACCGCTGTGGCGGATACAGTTCGGGCCGCGATCACCGCGATGCGCGAACGCATCGAACAGGCACGCGCCGAGGTCAGTATAAAAGCAGACGACAGCCTCCCGCCCCTGCCGATCGACCGTGATCGCATGGAACTGGTCTTTCAAAATCTCATCGCCAATGCCCTGGATGCAGCCGGGCAGGACACCCAGCAAAGACGCCCCGCGATCGACATCGTCGTTCGCCGCGACGGACGCCGTCATCTGCGCGTGACCTTCCGCGATTCGGGCCCCGGGATTCCGATCGGAATGATCCAGAAGATCTTCGAACCGTTCTTCACCGAAAAGGCCCAGGGCATGGGTCTGGGGCTCGCCATCTGCCGCTCGGTCGTCGAAAGCCATGGCGGCCGGCTCTGGGCCGAACCGGGCAGAAACGGCATTCTGCATGTACGATTGCCGATATGAGCAAATCTCCCGCGCATCCGCCGGCCAGCCTGCGGATCTATGTCGTCGACGACGACCCCGACATCCGCGATGCCCTCGGCCTGCTGCTCAAACTGCGCGGCTACCGCGTCCATGTCTTCGACTGTGCCGAGGCCTTTCTCGACGACTTGTGCGACGATGCCAGCGGCTGCCTCATCACCGACATACGCATGCCAGGCATGGATGGCCTTGCACTGCAGCAAGAGCTTGGCACACGCGCGCCCGGCCTCCCTGTCATCGTGCTCACCGCGCATGGCGATATCGAGTCGGCACGCTCGGCCCTCAAGGCTCAGGCCGTCGATTTCCTGCTCAAACCTTTCCAGGAGAAGGACTTGCTGGCGGCCATCGAGACCGCGTTCGGGCGAGAAGTTTCACGCATCGAGGTTAAGAAGCAGGTATGCGCTGATCGCGCCGTGGTCGCATCACTGACCGCGCGCGAAAAGGAAGTTGCTGCACTGCTCGCCACCGGAGCGCAGAACCTCGATATCGCCGATCGACTGGGCATCAGCCCGCGCACGGTGGAGATCCACAAGGCGCGTTGCCTGGAAAAACTCAAGGCGCGCTCGATCGCCGATGTGGTGCGCTTCGTCGATCGCACGGGGCTCGGCGAACCCGGCTG
>JBIKKL010000330.1:0-5670 GCA_044360365.1 Burkholderiales bacterium
GACGCTGCTTACCATCGCTTCGTCGGCAACCATCGTTCTGAAGGATCGCGAACATGTGCAGGTTCATCACCTTTTGCGCGTCATTCCGACATCCTTTTTCGGCGTCCTCCTCGGGCTTTACATCTTTTCTCAACTGGACACGGTCATGCTCGCCCGCGGATTCGGTGCCTTCGTGCTCGGGTATGGACTGTGGTCGCTGCGCAGCTCACGCCACGAAGCTGAGACGCCCTCGATACGAATGCGTTGGGCCGCCGATGCTGCGAGTGTGATGGCAGGTGCATTGGGAACGGTCTTCGGCACGATGGCCACGATCTTTTTTGCCGTGTACCTGGATCTGCAGCGGTTGTCGCGGCGCCATTTCCGCGGCACGCTCTCGGCCATGATGCTCGCGATGGGGTTGGCCCGCGGTGCAGGCTATGTCGGCGTCGATGTGCTCGGCGTGGAGGCGGTGATTCTCTTCGGCGCGGCGTTTCCGCTCAGCCTGTTGGGGCTCTATCTGGGGGATCGCATCCACATGACGATCAGCGATCTCGCGTTTCGACGCATCGTATGCGGGATCCTGATCGTCAGCGGGGCGTTGCTGCTGCTCAAGAGCTGAGCCCTGGCGATGACGTCGACCGTCGCCGCCAAGGCGACGGCGATCGACCGAACGGCTGCATCAGCCGATCTTGAGATTCTTGCGCTCGATGAACTCGGGAAAGGCATCCTTCGCCTTCGCGCCGCGCATGACGTGCGTCGTGTAGTGCTTCTCCAGATCGAACTGATCCAGTTGGCTCATCGTCTTTTGCTGCAGCATCAGCGCCTTGACGCCGATCACGGCGCCGAGATGGTTGTTCGCGATCAGTTTCGCGATTTCCATCGTCTTCTCGCGCAGCTTCTCCTTTGGCACCAGGTGATTGAGCAGCCCGATGCGATAGGCTTCTTCGGCACCGACGATGCGCGCGGTGAAGAGAAGCTCCTTCGCGATCGGCCAGCCGACCTGATTCGGGAGGGTCCATGTGCTGTTGATGCGACCATACGCAGCGGCGAGGAACCGGAATTTCGTGTTCTCGCAGCCGATGCGGATATCCAGCGATGACGCCAGCACGGCGCCACCGCCATAGGCGAGACCGTTCATCATGCCGATGACGGGCTTGGCGCATGCCGCGATTTCGTACTGACGCTTGTGATCGCGCAGGGAGTCCTGTTCCTGATCGGACAGCTTGGCATCGTCGGAGAGCTGCTCCTTGATGTCTCCGCCGGCGGTAAATGCCTTCTCTCCCGAACCCGTGATGACGATGCAGCCGATACCTTCGTCGGCCTCGGCCTTCTTCACTGCATCGTGCAGCTCGACGTTGAGCTTGCGGTTCATGGCATTCATCTGCTGCGGACGATTCAGCGTAATGACGGCGACGCGATCTTCGACGTCGACCAGAATGTGTTCGTAGGACATGGGTAACCCTCCAAGGACGAGGCGTGAATCTAACATGATGGGCGCGAGGCGTGGCTGCCCCGCGTCGTGTGACGCCGAATGCGGCGCCGATACCCTACGGCGTGGCGCCGAGGTTACGCCGGCAATTCGGCGAGAAACTCTTCGATCAGGGGATTGATCCGCTCGGGGGCTTCCGTCGGCGGGAAATGGCCCACGCCCTTCATCGGAATGTAGCGAGAGCCGGGGACAGCCTCGTGGATTTCCTTTTCGTACTCCGGCGGATTGCCGTGGTCGTCCAGGCCGCGCAGCAACAGGAGCTTCGGCTTCAGGGTTGACAGCCGGTCGCGGACGTCGAATGCGTCGATCGTCTTGAGATCATGGTACTGCGACAGGGGACCCACCTGCTTGTGGCGCTCCATGAGCTTGTCGCGCAGGCCGGGTTCGACGAACTGCATGGCGCGCAGCTGGAAGGCGATCCACTCTTCGTAGGCCTTGGGGTCTTCCAGAGCCCGCAATCGCATTTCGTAGGTGCCCGGCGGGCGCGTCTTCGGCCGTGCGGCGACCGTCATGATGATGAGACCCTTGACCTCGTCGGGATAGTCGAGCCCATATTGCAGTGCGATAGAGGCACCCAGCGTATAGCCGCACAGGACGAGATCCTTCTTCATGCCCTGCGCCCAGAGCCAGCCGCGAACCCATTCGGTGTAGCGCACGACATCCGGGCAGCGCGTGCCTTCGAGATGGCCCGGCAGGGTGGGGGCCACGCTGCCGGGGAAGTGCTTCAGCTGGTGATCGAAGGCATCGGCGCAGGCCCCTGCGCCCGGACCGTGGATGAAGACGAGTTGCGGCATGTCGGGACTCCTCCGTGTGAACGACTCAGGCCGGTAGCGGCGAACGCTGCAGTTTAGCGCGAGCTTGGCCGCCTGACGGACTGGATTTCGTGTCGCGGTCGTGAAATCGAGTCCGACAGGCTGCAAGCGCGTCGGCTGCGAATTGCCGACAGACGCGGCAGCGCCGGCGTCCGTTTTCGGCAGTAAACTATCGACTCAGCCGGAGCGAGGATTCCGATGCCGCGCAGCTACGTCGTCGATGCCGCACATGTGCCCTGGAAGCGCAGCGTTTCCGAGGGCGTGTCCTTCGAGTGCCAGGTGCTGCTGTCCGGTGACGACGGCGGGCCCGAAGCATTGCGGTTCCGGTTCGACGATTGTCCATCGGTGTATGCGCACATGCACCTGACCTCGCAGTTCCAGTTGCTCCTGTCCGGCACGATGGATTTTCCGCGGGGCGTGAAGCATCTCGAAGCGCTGGCCGTCCACTACACCGATCACAACGTGCCTTACGGTCCGTTCGCCGTCGGGGGCCGGCACGAGATGCTGGTACTGCATCCCAGAGCGGGAGGCATCATCGCCATGACCAATCTGGACGCGCGGCGCAAGATCAACTTGCGGGGTCGCCTGTTTGCCGGGCTGGCCGGCGATGCGCAGTGGCAGCCGATTCCCGGTGCCGAACATACCGTGTACCGGCGGTTGATGCCCGCGGGCTACGGGCCGGACGCCATCATCGTCAAGGCGCCGCCCGAAGGGGCGCTAGCGATGCCTGCAGCACCGCACGGCCGCTATGAAGTAGTATTGGAGGGCAGTGCGTACTTCGGCGAGCAGTGCCTCGAATCGCCCGGGTTCCGCTACGTTCAGAGCGACATGCCCGCCGAAGCCGTCGTGACCGGCGAGTCCGGCGCGACGATTGCGTTTCTGACCTTCGATCAGGATGCGCAGGAAGGTGGATTGACCGGCGAGGGACTCGCCGTCGAGGCCGCGCAGATGATGGCACGGGCCATCTGAGCCTGGCCGGCGTATGTGAGCGGGATAGCGGCAAGTGCCGCATGCAGCAACCGATTCCACAGGAGGTGCGACATGACCGAAGCTGTCGTCGAAACCGAATCAGCCAAGCCCTTCCGCGTCGTCGTCTTTGCGGATTTCGTTTGCCCCTACAGTTTTCTCGCCGTCGATCAGATCGATCGCCTCGCACGGGAGTACGACGTTCAGCCCCTGTGGCGGCCATATCTGCTGCATCCGGAAACGCCGCCCGAGGGCATGCCTCGCGAGGACACCTCCGAAACCCGCGCCAAGCGCGAGCGGCTCGAAGCATGGATCAAGGAGATGGCGCCCGAGCAGTATCCGCGCATTCGCTTTCCGGAGAAGCGGCATTACAGCTTCCGCGCGTTCGAAGCGCTGGAGTTTGCGTACGACCGGGGTCAGGACGCCGCGTTCAAGACCGCCGTCTACGACCTGATGTGGACCGAGGGAGGCGACATCGGACGCATCGATACCCTCGTGGCGGCCGGTGAGCGCGCGGGTCTCGATCCCGAGGAAATGAAACGCGCGCTCGAAGATGGCCAGTACGTCGATCGTGCGCTGCAAGCTGTCGTGCAGGCCCGCGATATCGGCATTACGAATACGCCGACGATCTTCCTGGGCCGCACGCGCATCAATGGTTGGCATTACTACGAAGTGTTGCAGTCCGTGATGGAGCAGCAGGGGATGCAGCCCAAGATGGCGCTCGCGAGCTAGTCTCGCGGCGTCTCAGGCGCATCGTATCTTGGCAGATTGCGGTCTCGTGCTAACGCGATCCGCGAGTCTGGCATTCAAGCACATAAGGGGGAGAAGCAATGGCCGCATCGGATAAAAAGGAACCATCGTCGACTTCGCAGGCCGGCGATCCGAACGTCACCTGGGAAGACACCGCGAAATGCGTCGGTCAGGATTTTTCCGGCGGCATCGTCATGGTCGCGGACGAGCGTGTCGACAAGGTCATGCTGTCGCGATATTGCGAACCGGCTGAAATCGGGAACCTGACGTATTGGGACGAAGAAGTCGCGCGCATGGCGGGCTATCGCAGTCAGGTGGTGCCATGGGCCGCGGTCAAGGAGGTGCCGACCTATTGCGGCAACTGGCGTCCCGGCCAGCCGACGCGATTTCCGCTCGATGCGGACGTCGACCATCAATCCCAGTTGGCAGCCCGTTCGCCTTCGAGCGGCGAACCGCCGATGCCGCCGACCGACGCGGGGTTCTTCACCGACATGACCATCGAGTTCTTCGAGCCCGTGTGCCTGGGCGACCGACTGACGACCATGGGTCGGGTGCTCCATCACGTGACACCCAAGGAGACGCGCGTAGGGGTCGGTGCCTTTCTCGGCTACACCACGAGCTACTTCAACCAGAAGGGGGAATTGGTCGCGAAGGCCACGCAGGGCAACTACCGTTTCAACCGCAAGGACGAGAAGGACATCGTCCGGTAGTTGCTTGGTCCGCGGTTCGACCGATACTCGATACCTATTGAAGGGTGACACCCATGTCTACGTTCTATCCTCCCGTTGATACGACCATCCGCTGGCAGATTCCTCCGCAGATCTATTTCGAACAGGTGAAGGAGGGGGACGACATCCCCGCCGTCGACTTCAACCTGACCTATCAACGCATGATCATGTTCGTCGGTGCGACGCGCAATTTTCCCGGCCTGCATCACAACGAGCGTGTGGCCCAGAAGCGAGGCGCCGCGCCCGGCATCTTTCTGCAGAACAACTCCTGCCTGATGTTGTGGGAGCGCGTCGTGTCGGACTGGATGGGAATCCACGGCCGGGTTCGTGCGGCGACGTTTCGCATTACCGACTTCCACCTTGCCGGCGAGATCATCCACGTCGGCGGCAAGATCACGAAGAAGTGGCAGGACAAGGGCCTCAATCTCGTGGAACTCACGATGGAGTCGAAAACTCCGCGTCGGGTCGGCATGGCGGGCACGGTCACCGTGGCGTTGCCCACGTTGAAGTATCCGACGACGACGCCGATGTGGGATCGCGAGGGTAACGCCACGGTCGTGTGTCAATAGCGCTTGCTCTGCCGCGATCAGTCCCGCTCGGTCGACGCAGGCCGCGCGCCGCCCGCCACCCGCGCCGTCTAGTCCCTCAGGCGCGGGGTCATGCCGGCACCGTCAGCGCAACGATCGATCCGACATCGTCGACGGCTTCGAGATGCCGCAGGCGTTCGATCAACGCATCGATCCGGGCGTTGGACAGGCCGGCGTAATCGCGTCCCATCGCGCGCAGCTTGGCATCCTGATCGGCATCGCTCATCGGACGGCGATGATGGCCGAGATGATAGTCGGCGCGGGCATGAAGCACTCGCCCATCGCTTGTTTCGACTTCCAGCAGGCACAGCGGCGAATCGGGCCAGGCCTGCGCGGGTTCGTCGCCGATTGCAATCGAG
>JBIKKL010000331.1:0-5667 GCA_044360365.1 Burkholderiales bacterium
GCTGCCGCCGTAACCGTCGGTGCGGTGGTTGACCAGCGGGTTGAGAAACTGCTCGATCAGGTAGCCGTTGGCGCCGTGCAGCTCGACGCCGTCGAAACCTGCGTCCACGGCAAGCTTGGCGGCGGCTACGTGTTCGTCGATGACATGGGCGATGTCGTCATCGGTCATCGCGCGCGGCGGGCTGTGCGGCTGCATGCCCAGCGTGTCGGTGTACATCTCGCCGGGGCACACGGCGGTGCCGGTGCCCAGCACCTCGGCACCGGCCGGCAGGTTGGCGACATGCGCCACGCGACCACAGTGCATGAACTGCACGAATATCTTGCCGCCCTGTGCGTGGACGGGCTTCGTGGTGGCCTTCCATCCCTCCACCTGCGCAGCGTCGTACAGCCCGGGAATGCGTGGGTAACCCAGACCGTTGGGGCTGGGCGAGGTGCCCTCGGTGATGATCAGGCCGGCCGTCGCGCGCTGGCCGTAGTACGTGGCCATCAGTGCATTCGGCGTGTGCTGGGGCGCGGCCCGGCTGCGTGTTAAGGGCGCCATCACCATGCGGTTGGTGAGTTGCAGCGAACGGGCGGAGAACTGGTCGAAAAGCATCGGAGGAACTCCTGAGAGGGATCGAACCTGCAGGCTGCGACGGGCATGCTGAGCCGCGGAGGCCTGGAGAGTCTGGGAGACGCAGCCTGCGTGCTGGGGTCCTTCGGGTCTGTTCGTTGGCGTACACCGGGCGGCAAAGCGCCTGGGGGCCGACCGCAGCAAGACCGCAGTGAGCTCCTGACACTGTCGACACCGGTGTGCTGTCCACCGCACCGACCCAGGGATGGTGGGTCGGATACCTTTGCTGGCACAGCGAATCACTTGGTTCTTTAACCCGCAAGAGGCCCCTTCCATGTCACAGAGCACCACCGTCAATCGCCGCATCGTTCTCAATGCGAGGCCGCGCGGCGCGCCCACGGCTGCAGACTTCCGCATCGAGAACGATCGAGTCCCGCAGCCCGAGGCTGACCAGGTGCTGCTGCGCACGCTGGTCCTGTCGCTCGACCCCTACATGCGCGGCCGCATGAGCGACGGGCCTTCGTACGCCGCCCCGGTGGCCATTGGCCAAGCGATGGTCGGTGGCACGGTGTCGCGCGTCGAGGCATCGCGGCATGGCGACTTCAAGGTCGGTGATTTGGTGCTGGGCTACACCGGCTGGCAGGACTATGCGGTGTCCGACGGCACGGGCCTTACCGCCCTCTGTCCCGGTGACCCACACCCGTCGCGCGCCTTGGGCGTGCTGGGCATGCCGGGTTTCACCGCCTACATGGGGTTGCTGGACATCGGTCAGCCTGTGTCTGGAGAGACCGTCGTCGTGGCTGCTGCCAGCGGGGCGGTCGGCTCGGTGGTGGGCCAGATTGCCAGGATCAAGGGCTGCACTGTGGTCGGCATCGCAGGTGGCGAAGATAAGTGCCGCTACGTGATCGACGAGCTGGGCTTCGACTTCTGCGTCGACCATCGGGCCGATGATCTGCCCGGTAATCTGGCCGCAGCATGCCCGAAGGGTATCGACGTCTACTTCGAAAGCGTCGGCGGCGCCGTGTTCGATGCCGTGCTGCCGCTGCTCAACGCCAAGGCCCGCATCCCGGTGTGTGGGCTGATCGCCGCCTACAACGCCACCGAACTGCCGCCAGGCCCGGATCGACTCGGTCTTCTGGTGGGCACGCTGCTGCGCAAGCGCATCAAGATGCAGGGTTTCATCGTCTTCGACGACTACGGGCCACGCTGGAGCGAGTTTGCCGGCGCGATGGGCGAGTGGGTGCAATCCGGCAAGGTCAAGGTTCGGGAGGACATCGTTTTCGGCCTGGAGAACGCGCCCGAAGCCTTCATCGGCCTGCTGCAGGGCAAGAACTTCGGCAAGCTGGTCATTCAAGTCGCTCGCGAATGAGTGTTGCACCCCGGGATCGATGCCGTCGAGCCTGCTTCATCACCTGGGTGGCCAACTGCGAACACTCAATCGCCAAATCCGAACGGCAGCGGTCAGTCTGATGCCGCCGCTCCACTGTTTTGGCGTTCGTCGTCAGGCACGGTCTTGTTACTCCACCGCGTCAGCGGGTATCCAGCTGCGGACTCAGGCGCCGAAGCAGCAGGCCGCGCGCCCAGTCCATGAAGGCCTGCACCCGTGCGGCGCACCTGCGGGTGGTGGGCGTCACCAGGTGCAGCGAAAGCGAGGGGCATTGCCAGCCGGGCAGGACACGCACCAACGCGCCACTGGTCAGGTAGTGGCTGGGGGAAACTCCGCCAGCACGACGATGCCCAGCCCGTCCAGACCCGCACGCAAGGCGGCCGCGCTGTCGGTGGTCTCAAAGCGCGCAGGCACGTCGAAATCCAGCTTGCGACCTTCCCGCGTCAAGGTCACGGGTCGCACCTTGCCGGTCGACGCAAGCACCCCCCCGATCTGATGGTGGTGGGCGAGGTCGTCGGCTGTGCGGGGCAATCCGTGCTGCTCGACGTAGTGCGGTGCGGTACACAGCGCAAAGCGCAGGTCTCCGACACGGCGGGCTGACAGCCGCGAGTCCGGCAACTGCCCGCCACGAAGTGCGCAGTCCACCCCCTACTGCACCAGGTCCACGGCCCGGTCGGTGCATCCCAGTTCGATCGTGGTCTTGGGGTAGCGCGCGAGAAAGCCGCGAATCTCGGGCGCAAAGACGAGCCGGCCCATGGCCACGGGCACGTCGATGCGCTGGTGCCCTTGCGCAACTGCGACTCCACCTCGTCCATCGGCTGCAGGATGACGCACGCACGCTGGTAGTACGCCATGCCCTCTTCCGTTGGCGTGACCGAGCGGGTAGTGCGCGTGAGCAGCCGCGTGCCGGAGACACGCCATGTTGAATCTGCGCCCGCTCGACCCCGAATGCGCCATCGACCAACAACTGCGGGCTGCGGCCGACCCGGTCGTCCTGGTGATCGTGGCAGACCCCAGCCTCGTGTTGCGCACCGTATGCAATTGGCGAATACTTGCAGTTCGACGCCATCGGGCCGCAAGGCGAGTTCATTCAGTTTGTGATGACGGTGCGAGTTCCGATGGCCCAATGGAAGTCCAAGATACCCACCCATGGAGGAAGATCGATGTCATTCTACCGAGGCATGACTTGCGAGAACGTGACCATCAAAGGCGACAAAGGAACACCGATCACGGCTTATGTGGCTAGGCCATCCGGCCCTGGCCCATTTCCGGGCGTCGTGCTTATCCACCATCTCCCGGGCTGGAGCGAGCTCTACATCGAGACGACTCGTCGGTTTGCGCATCATGGCTACATCGCGATCTGCGCCAACCTCTACGAGCGCGAGGGTGGAGGCAGTGACGGCAATCCTGACGACGTCGCCGCCAAGGTGCGCGCCGAGGGCGGTATCGCCGACTCCCAGATGATCGGCGATACCGAAGGCGCCGTGAAGTGGATGCGCGCGCAGCCCGATCACAACGGCAAGGTCGGTCTCATCGGCTCCTGCTCGGGCGGCCGTCACGCCTTCATCTACGCCTGCCAACGCAAGGACGTCGATGCTTGTGTCGAGCAGTGGGGAGGCGGCGTGGTGATGAGCAAGGAGGAGCTCAATGCCAAAAAGCCCGTCGCGCCGATCGACATGACGAAGGACCTCAGCTGCCCGCTGCTCGGCCTGTTCGGTAACGACGATCGGGCACCGAGCCCGGAGCAGGTGAACCAGCACGAGGCCGAGCTCAAGAAGCACGGCAAGACCTACGAGTTTCACCGCTACGATGGCGCTGGCCACGGCTTCTTCTATTGGCACCGGCCGATCTATCGGCCCGAGCAGGCAATGGATGGCTGGAGCAAGATATGGGCGTTCTTCGGCAAGCATCTGGCGAAGTAGGAGGTTCTCTTATGTGCACGTCCATCATTGAGGTTGCACGCGCGGAGGGCATGGCGAAGCGCGGGGACGAATGGTTCCCTCTGTCGCGGACGGTGGTTGCCTACGACCACGCGCGTCATGCGCCTTTGGGCGACGTCATCACGCTCGACTTCATCAACACGAACCTCGACCCCGGGGCGCGGGCGGGGGTCGAGCTGACGCTGGAGACGGCCAAGGAGCTGCGTGCCGCTCTCGACCGGGCGATTGTGGCGGCCGAGTTCGAGGAGGCGGAAGTGCGGGGCAAGGGCGCCGTGCCCAGCCTCGTTCGAGCTGCGTGACCGAGTCAGCGGCAGGCACTTCGGAGCGTGTACCGGATGCCCCGTTGGGCCGCGGGCTAGGGCATGTTGATCCACGAGCGTGTGGCTGTCGCCGCGCCGTCGCACCGAGTTACGGTGAGTGACACGTGGCGTTGATTCGGTCGCGGCGGACATCTCGGCCCGTCATAGGGCATCGACGAGGCGTCGGGGTCAGGTCATGCAATCGAGTGCTTTGCTCGATCGAAAGACCTGGCCCGCACCGTGCGCTCATCGACCCGCTAGCCAAATCTAGGAGACCCCCCGGCTTTGCCGGGGTGGCGGTAGAAGTTTGACGTATACGGGAGTCCATCCGCGAAACTTCGGAGCGTGAGCCGCCAAGCACACGCACAGGAGTCAAGCAGATGGACGAAGCAGGAAGCCTAAGTCATACGAAATGGGAGTGCAAATACCACGTCATCTTCATTCCGAAGATGCGGCGCAAGGTGCTGTACGGGCAGTTGAGGCAGCATCTTGCTGGGGTATTTCGGGAGTTGGCGCGGCAGCGGGAGAGCGAGATCGAGGAGGGTCATCTGATGCCGGATCACGTGCACATGATGATCTCGATACCGCCGAAGTATTCGGTGTCGCAGGTGGTGGGTTACATCAAGGGAAAGAGTGCGATCCACATTGCACGGGTGTACGGAGAGAAGCGGCGCAATTTTGTGGGTCAGCATTTCTGGGCACGGGGCTACTTTGTGTCTACGGTAGGTCGAGACGAAGAGGTGATACGGCAGTACATTCGGCACCAGGAGGCGGAGGATACGCGCCTGGAGCAAATGCAGCTTTGGCGCTAGCCACCTTCAGGTGGCGCAATAGGGTGAGGTCGCGTTAGCGACCTCGATAGCCGCTTTGAGCGGCTCACAGAATGAAAGCCTCCGGCTTTGCCGGAGGATGGTTACTCGAACAGTTCCCGAGGGGTACTTGGAAGCGGCTCCGCCCCTTGGGCGAGCAGGCGTTGTAACAACTCGTGGCCAACGAGGGCTTTGGCGACTTGCTGATTGAGCACTTCTATGACGCGGGGCGGTGTGCCGTGCGGCGCGAACAGTCCAAACCAGATGGTATCGTCGTAGCCCGATACCACCGACTCCGCGATCGTTGGCACCTCGGGCAGCCGGGCGGACCGCTGCGGGTTACCTGCACCGAGGATCTTGAGCCTGCGCGTTTCGATGTGCGACCGTCACTACCGGCTCGCGCCGAGTAGTGACGGTGCGCTTGGGCAGTTAGTGCGCTGACGATGCAACGTGGACGGCGCAGTACTGGCGTTCAACTACACGACGATCGCTGCCGGCAACGGCTTCGCCGATCAACCTTCCATGGCGAAACGGGCTGGGGCAACGCGCAAACGACAGGGTCGCATTCCCTCTGGGGCAGTGCGAAAGACGGCGGGCTGTACGCTGCGCCACCAGTCCGGCTCATCCTGCGGCATTCGCCTGATGGGGCAGGGCGCCATCCGTTCGATCGCCCGTGATGC
>JBIKKL010000333.1:0-5655 GCA_044360365.1 Burkholderiales bacterium
CGATGTCGCCCTGCAGCGCGGCGTTGCCACCCCGGCGGTGGCGGTGTTCGAGGCCGAATCGACCGTTCTCAATCCGACGGGATCGATCGATCTCGGCAGCGAACTACTGAACCTCACATTAGTGCAAAGTCCGAAGAAGGCAAGCTTCCTGTCCGCGCGCACGCCGATACTGATCACGGGCACCTTGCGGACTCCCGCATTCGCACCCGATCCGGTTCCTCCGTCCGCGCTCACGGCGGCCGTACTGTTGCTGAGCCTCATGAATCCACTGGCCGCGCTATTCGCCACCATCGAGACCGGGCCCGGTGAAGAGGGATCTTGCGGCGAGATTCGGCGCGGACTGCGCTCGAGATCACCCGCATAAAGAGCGGCCTCCGTGAAAGCGGCGAATAGCACCGGCCGGTGAACGTGTATCTGCTCATAACCAAGGACAATCGACGTGCATTCAGACCAGGTTTGGAAATTGTTTGCGAACCCCTTCTTGTCGTGGGTCCGGCTGGCGTGTAGGGCCGGGGAGATGTCGATCGCTGCGGCGCAGGTCGTTGGCCGTAGGACCGGCCGTCTCGCACTCATCGGACCCGCACTCGGTCCCGGCGATCGGCGCGAGCTCGTGATGATGGGGCAGGAGAAGGGCGAAGCTGCGATGGAATCGGCGCAAGCGGTGGGGATGGGCATGCTGATGCTGAACCAGCAGTTCGCAGCCCTCGCGTTCCGGCACATGGTCTCGACGTCTTCTGCGCTGATATCGCTTGCGGCGAGCCGTACGCCCGCCGAGTCCGCTCAGCGGCAAGCGAAGCTCGTAAGGGATACCACGGCGAACTCGACTGTCATGGTATCGAAGGTCTCCCGCGCCGCGGCGAAGCTCGCAGGCGAGGCGCTGGCACCGGTGCACTCGCGCGTCAACCGCAATGTCAGGCGCCTGAGTAAGAAGTCGAAGTAGCAAAGAGAGTGAGTTCGATCACGCAAGCGCCCTGTTCACTTCGGGCAGGTGCGCCAGTGCGATTTATGCCGACCAGCACATCGCACGTTTGAACAGCGATCACCGACCAGTTCAAACCCAATGGTTTACTTCGCACTCACCTGTTGTCGCGAGTATTCCCCGCGCTTCATGTCGAGATATTCGGTCCGCTCCAGTTCATGCAGTTGGAGGGGATAGCGCTCGACGGCGGCGAACCAGCCTTGCAGTCGCTTTTCGAACTGGGCTTGTTGCGGCTCGGACAAGGCATCGAGGAATGCTTCGATCGCGAGGTAATAGCGCATGGTATTACGCTCCACCAAACCGCGCATGCCGGAGATATGGACAGGTCGCCCGGCTGAGTCTTTGCCGACGACCGTGAATCCCACCTTGCTTGCGCCGGCGGTGCCGAGGTAGGCCTGCATCGCAAGTCGCCCTGCGAGACCGTAGTTGTACGAGTACGAGAGGCGGATGAAGGATTGACCGTTCTTCAGAGGAATCGCCGCGAGTACGATGCGGTAGTCGCGCGTACCGAGCGGCCCCTCGTCTGCGTTCAGCCTGACTTGCAGGTAGTTCGAGGAAGTCGCCGCGACGTCATACGCAAAGACTACCCGGTAGGCCTCGTGCAACGGTTGTGCGTGTTTCTTGCCGATGCTCACGTTCAATACCGTGCTCCGTCCAGCGGTCGATGGGCGGCAAAATTTGGTATTGAGGTGCAGGATAAGGATGTCGCACCAATGGCGCGGGCTCGTCAGCGTTGCGCTCAGCGTTGCATACGGGGTGTTCACGAGTGCGTAGATGTTGCCTGACACGTTCCCTGGGTCTTCGCTGGAATCGAGATAGATGGGTCGCTGATACTGATTGTCGCGTAGACGCTCCTGTAATGTGGCGTGCTTGGCGTGCAAGGTCGCTGGCGAATACCCGTCGAGGTCGCCGGCATGCGTCGGGGCCACGACCATACTCAGCAGCGCTGCCGCAAGCATTCGTGCCAGGGCGCGTTGTGCTTTCGTTCGCGTGCTGAGTGTCGTCAAACCGCGAACGTGCCGGCCACCAGTCGTGGCACCGCAGCTGGCTCGAAACTCGTCCAGTCTCGATCGTGCCATTCGCCCTGGGCCTGCTCGATCTCCGCCGCGCCTTGGGCACGCAGGATGGCGGCCACCCTCGCTTCGTTCGCCGGATCTGCTGCGATGATTCGCTCCATTGCATTACCCCTTCGCGCCGTGGTGCGGCGTCAACCCGGCAAGAAATCTCATCGATCGAGTCGGGTGTACCGGGCACCCGACGAGATATTGCCTCGCCGGCGCGCACTGTTCTGTTCACTAACCGACACAGCGTA
The DNA here is from genome assembly GCA_044360365.1 of Burkholderiales bacterium. GTDB lineage: Bacteria > Pseudomonadota > Gammaproteobacteria > Burkholderiales > WYBJ01 > WYBJ01. Next base: position 2,292 of record JBIKKL010000333.1, read on the forward strand.
GGCGGCGACCCTGCTTCGCCGCCGCTCGCACCCGCCGGGTTCGTCGGCACAATGTCTTCAAGCGTTACGCCGTCACTTAATCGGCCTGCGGCGTCGTGCGCAGGAACCCGGCGAGCGCCGCGTTGAACGCATCCGGTGCCTCGTAGGCCGCCCAGTGGCCAGCCGAGGGGATGATGTGGGGCTCGATCCCTGGGCGCAGCACGCGCAGTGCGGCGATTCGATCGTCCAACGTGTAGTAGGCGATCTGATCACGCTCACCCCAGATCGCGTTCACCGTGGTGCGTAGTTGAGGCAGCGACACCGCGAGCGGCCGCAGCGTGATCAGCGCCGGGGTGTCCAAGCGCGAATGGCGCGCGTTCCAGTCCTGGATCGTGAGCGCGAGGTCGTCGATCCGCGCCGGGTCCGCGATCATCGTCCGCATCAGGTTGGTGCGGTGCGCCTCTCTGAGTGCTTCCCCGGTCTTGTCGCGTATGCGCTCGAGCGTCATCGGTGTGCGCGGTCGTACTAATCCGCCTGCGCCGAGGAGTGTCAGTGAGCGCACGCGGTCGCCATGCAGCAGTGCGACATGCCCACCCAGCGAAGCACCGAAGGAGAAGCCGACGAGGTCGTAGGGCGCGTTCGTGCCGAGTAGTCCGTCGATAGCCCTTGCGACGATCGCGGCGATCGCAGGCATGTCCGACGGCACGGGAGGATTCGCGGATTCGCCCAACCCCGGGAGATCCGGTGCCAGCACGCGGTAGGTGCGTTCAAACGCCGGCACGGTGCGGACCCAGTGCTGCCAGGAGCCGGCCCCTCCGTGGAGCAAAATCAGGGCAGGCCCATCGCCCCAACTCCGCCATACCATACTGCCGTCGCCGCAGGGCGACTCGGAGCGTTGCGCTGCGGCGTCCAACTCTTGCACAAGGTTGTCCGGCGCTTCAGCGTTGGGGCTCATCGTTCTTGCCTCATGTTCAAGTATCCTTCCCATGAATCCGACTGTGGAGCGGGCCGCCAAACGAGCCCCTCTCCCGCTGCGCGGAAGAGGGGCTGGAGGAGAGGGCAGAGACGCAACACGCGGTTATTGGACGCCAGTAGTCGGTCGATCGTGTCGTCACTCCCGTACAGTACGCCGGTGCGATCGCATTGGTCCACGCATTCCATCGTGATGTTAGCCGTGCGCACGATCTAACTCCACCTCTCCATTGTTTCCCGCGAGGAACGCCCCGAGGTCAACCGATGCATACGCCTGCGGCTGCACGCCTCAGTTGCGTGATCGGCCGCGCGTGTTAAAACCGGTAATGTCAAAAGACTACCTCACCGAAAGGAGTGGATCATGGCAACCCCCGACCGCTTACGCGTAGGCTTCATCGGAGCCAATGGCCGCTGGGGGCCGAGCGCACATGCGCCTGCCCTGCAGCGCCTGCCCGAAACGGAGATCTATGCCGTGTGCACGGCGCATGCGGATACCGCGCAGGCGGCCGCCGAGAAGTACGGCGTGGAGCGAGCTTACGGGGATATCAAGGCGATGGGCGCCGACCCGGGCGTCGAGGCAGCGCTCGTCGCCGTGCGCGTTCCTGCCCACTACGTTCTCGCCAAAGCCGCGATCGAAGCCGGCAAGCACGTCTACTGCGAATGGCCTCTGGGTGCGAATACCAAGGAAGCCGAAGAACTCGCGGCGCTCGCTCGCAAGGCTAATGTGCAGACGATGGTCGGCCTGCAGCGGCGCGCTTCGCCGGCGTACCTCTACATGCGCGAGCTGGTGAAGAATGGGTATGTCGGCAAAGTGCTCTCGGTCAGCATGAGCCACATGGGAAGCGGCGTGCTCACGCGTACCTCGGACCGCACCTGGCAGCGCGACGTGACCCTGGGTGCGAATACGCTCACCATCACGTTCGGGCACTCGACGGATGCTCTATGCATGGTCGCCGGAGAGCTGGTGGAAGTTTCCGCCATCGTGAGCACCCAGGTGCCGCAGTGGTTCGAGACTGACACGAAGAAGTACGTCGACGTTACCGCACCGGACAACGTCATGCTCACCGGGAGGCTGGAGGGTGGTGCGGTGGTCAACGCTCATCTCGGCGTGCATCCGTATCACGGCCGCGGCTACCGACTGGAGATCTACGGAACGGAGGGTACCCTCGCCATGGTGGGCGGCGGGGAGGCCGGGCAGGAGGTCAACCGCAAGATCATGGGCGGGCACAAGGACGACAAGTCGCTGCAGGAACTGCCCGTGCCCGAGCGCTTCAAGTGCGTGCCGGAGGAAGTGCGCGGCCTGGGCGCCGCCTACGACGTCGGCCAGATGTGGGTGAAATTCGCCGAAGCGATACGCACCGGAGGGTACGTCGAAGCCGATTTCGACCATGCCGTGCGCCGGCATAGGATGCTGGATGCCATCGTGCGTGCATCGGATACGGGACAAAGGCAGAAGGTGGTGCTGTAGCGGGCGCTTGGACTCTGAGAGGCATCTCAGATCCGGTGGTCGCTCGCAGACTCGATTTCCTCGACGGGCTTTTGCGTGGAGATGCCCCCGCGGGGAGCGTGAACTCGCCCTCGGACTGGAATCGTTTCGATCCAAACTCAGGCGCGTTGAGCTTGCCATCCAGCTTCAAGTAAACGCCGTCGTACTCCAAGGGCGTTTCCAACCTATGTACTTCTGTACATAGGTTGGAAGCAACCGCGCTCTACGCCCAGGTTGCCACCGACATCCTGCGCGAGGTAGTCGGTCCGTTGGAGAGGCTGAACTCCGCGTAGCGCCGCCATGGGGCGGCTTGCCTTGGAGGTCGCCGACATCTTCCGCGTCCACGGCCCTGCTTGGCGCAAGCAGCGAGCCGGATACCTGAGCCTCGGTCAGCTCAAGGCCATGTCGGCCATCGAACAGTGTCGTACGGCGGCGCTGGGCGGACACGCATTGCGCTGCGATGCCTGCGACCATGAGGAGATCAGCTACAACTCCTGTCGCAATCGGCCCGACTATTCCTGTTGGACTGCTTACGGTGTTTGTCTAGGAATCGACGATCGCCGGGGTGATGGTTTCGGCGATACGCACGCGCGATGTCAACGCGCCAGTCGGTCAAGCTCCAGCCAGATTTCATTGCGCCGCATGAACCAAGGCTTCCAGGGCGGATCGAACCGGGCCCACACCGGCTCGCCATGCCACCGCAATTCAGCTTGAGCGAGGGCGTCCTGCAACTTCTTCAGGTGCTCTTCATAGCGGCTCTGTGACCATGTTCCGGAGTAGCCGATAACTGCCATCGTTCGCGTCGGCACGGCGCGCAGGGTGATGCTCGAATCGATCGGTTCCGGTAGGGTTTCTAGCGTCCATTTTGAAGGCATCGCAAACTGAATGACGTAGGCATCGTCACGCGCGTTTTAAATGGACGCTAGA
>JBIKKL010000334.1:0-5645 GCA_044360365.1 Burkholderiales bacterium
TTGAATAACTATGAACAAACGAGCGGCATGGGGTGCAGGTGGTCGGAGGTTCAAATCCTCTCGCCCCGACCAAATAATTAAGCACTTAGCCGGTTTTCTGGCTGGATGCTCTAACCGAGTGCGGGAGTTTTGCGGGACTTTTCGCAATTCCCCCAGCACCGTCCCCTCAAGCAGCTCTCCTTCTCAACACAGTGAGCGTCGGCGAACTACGCTGGTCGCCCGCCGTCACCCTGTTTGCCTGGGCGATGAGGTGAGCGATCTCTGCCCGTATGGTCAAAAAACTCGATCGTATTGAATAGCCGACGTTTTTTCGACCCAGTGCCGGGCTTTCTTCCCGCGTGGTCCGTGCCGGGCGGTGGTGCGTAGAATCCTCGGTAACGAGAACTCACGACAAGCGGGGGACACCGATGGACTGGGTGCGCATCCTGGCCTACATCACCGGAACGGTGGACCAGGAATTGTTGCTCCGCAACGAGTACCTGGCCGCCGAGAATCGGATTCTGAAAGCGCAGATCAACGGGCGCTTGCGGCTATCGGATGCCGGGCGCGCCACGTTGGGCGAGATTGGCCATCGCCTGGGCCGCAAGGCGTGGGAGGAGGTGGCCCATGCTGTGCGGCCCGATACGATTCTGGGATGGTTTCGGCGGCTCGTGGCGCGCAAGTTCAATGGGTCAAAATCTCGGCTATATCCTGGCCGACCCAAAATTGATCCGTTAATCGAGCAACTCATTGTCCGCATGGCCAAAGACAATGTCGGCTGGGGCTACGACCGAATCGTGGGGGCCTTGGCCAATCTCGGCCACGAGGTGTCAGACCAGACGGTCGGCAATGTGCTGAAACGCCATGCGATATTACCTGCGCCGGAGAGGAAGAAGACGACGACGTGGGCGCAGTTCATAAAGTCCCACATGGCGGTGCTGGCGGGGACGGACTTCTTGAGCGTTGAGGTGCTCACCCAACGCGGGCTGCAGACATTCTATGTGTTGTTCTTCATCCATTTGGGAAGCCGTAAAGTGGAGGTCGCCGGCATCACGATGCATCCGAACGAGCAATGGATGCAGCAGATCGCCCGGAACGTAACCATGGACGGATGGGGTTTTCTGGGTAACTGCCGGTACCTGCTGCACGACCGGGATGCGAAGTACACCGAGTCGTTTCGGGCGATCATCAAGGCGGGCGGCGTCGAGCCCATCGCGCTACCGCCACGAAGTCCCAACCTGAATGCCTATTCGGAGCGCTGGGTGCGATCGGTGAAGGAGGAATGCTTGTCCAAGTTGATTCTGTTCGGTGAGCGTTCTCTGAGGCGAGCGCTGAAGAATTATCTCGCGCACTATCACGAGGAACGAAACCATCAGGGCAAGAACAACGTCTTGCTGTTTCCCCAGGCCCTTGCAAGTCGTCGCGCAGATCCGGTGCAATGTCGAGAACGGCTCGGTGGGCTGCTACGCTACTATCATCGCGAGGCGGCGTGACGATGAACACCAACCAAAATCTGCGACGAGTAAATGGACTGTACGGGCACTCCTGGCTCGGAAGGCTAAGGCAGTCGGGCGCAAGGCGTTGCTGGAGCTGGAGACGATCGTGTCTCCCGATACTCTGATGCGGTGGCATCGGGAGCTGGTTACGCAGAAGTGGGACTACCGTAGTCGACGCGGACCCGGTCGGCCAGGGATCATGCGGGAGATCTCGCAGTTGATTGTTCGCATGGCAGTGGACAATCCGAGGTGGGGGTACACGCGAATTCAAGGGGCTCTGGCAAACCTTGACCACAAGGTGGGTCGAGGAACGATCGCAAATGTATTGAAGGCGAACGGCGTCGAGCCGGCGCCAGAGCCAGAGCGAGGCAAGCACATCCGGTGGTCGACCTTCTTGCAGGCGCACTGGAGGATCTTCGCCGCGAGTGTTTTCTTCAGTGTCGAGGTATGGGCGCCACGCGGATTGGTGACCTACTACGTGCTGTTTGTCATCAGCATCGCGGATTGGGTCGTTCACGTCGTCGGAGTAACGGACCGACCGGATGGATCGTGGATGCTGCAGGTCGGCCGGTACTTGCTCGACACCGAGGATGGCGCGCTCGCCGGCAAGAGCTACCTGATCGTCGATCGCGACACGAAGTACTCGAAGCGATTCCGCGACTTCATTGCGGAGGGCGGCACGGAGGTCATCCGGTTACCACCGTTGTCACCGAACCTGAATGCATTCGCCGAGCGTTTCGTACGCTCGATCCAGGAGGAATGCCTAACGAAGATGATCTTCGTCGGGCAGGGATCCTTGCGTCGTGCGCTCACGGAGTACATGGCGCATTTCCACGAAGAGCGCAATCATCAAGGTCTGGAGAATCGTTTGATTCGGGAAAGGCCGGCGGTGGCTGCGAATGATGCGATCATCCATCGTCGGATACGGCTCGGCGGTATGCTCAGCTACTACCGTCGGGTCGCTTCATGAGGCGTTCGTTTGATTTTCTGGAGACTTGGGCGTTTGGCGGTGTTGCATCCATATGCGTATCGGCTCGCAGCCCTTTCTCCGGTGCCGGGTGAGCGTGAACGGTGGGGTGCGTTCCGCTACTGGACGGTCACACCCGCGCGGCGAATGATGTCACCCCACTTCGCGAGCTCCGACTTGATGTAGGCAGCGAACTGCTCGGGCGTGCGTGCGCTCGGCTCGATCGCCAGGCCCACATAGCGCTCCCGCATATCAGCGCTTGCCATGATGCGCTGGATTTCGCCGTTCAACCGCTTGATGTGGTCCGCAGGCGTGCCCGCGGGTGCGAGCAATCCGTACCAGCCCGCGAGGTCGTAGCCGGGAATGGTTTCCGCGATGGCGGGGATCTCCGGCAGCAGAGGCGAACGCTTGGCGGTCGTCACGGCCAGTGCCCGCAGGCGTCCGGTCTTGATGTAGGGCACGAACGGCGGCATGTCGGAGAACAGCAGTTGTACCTGACCGCCGACGAAGTCCGGCATGGCCGAGCCCACGCCCTTGTAGGGAACATGCAGCAGATCGATCTTGCCGAGAAACTTCAAGTACTCTGCGCACAGGTGCAGCGAACTGCCGACACCGGATGACGCAAAGGCAATTTCGCCCGGTCGCTTGCGAGCAAGTTCTAGAAGGTCCGCGATGTTGCGTGCCGGCAGCGAGGGATGCGAAGCAAGCACGATCGATGCGGTGGCGATTTCGGCGACCGGTGCGAAGTCGCGTTGAATGTTGAAACCGAGTTTGGGGTAGAGCGCCGGGCTGACCGCGATCGAACTGGTCGAGCCGAAATTGAGCGTATAGCCGTCCGGTGCAGCCCTGGCAACGGCTTCGGTTCCGATCGTGCCGCCGGCGCCCAGACGGTTGTCGACGATGAATTGCGCGCCCAGCGATTCGGTCATGCGCTGCGCATACAGGCGTGCGAGCGTATCGGTCGTGCCACCGGCCGAGAAGGGAACGATGAACCGGACGGGTTTGGTCGGGTAGGGCTGCGCGACTGCATGATGCGCACCCGCGAGCAGCAGTGCGGCGATCGCGAGAATGGGACGTGCATTCATGAAGTTTCCTTTCGAGGAAGCGTGAGTACGCAATTCGAACCGCAGTCAATCGAATACGGCTGGCGTTCGATCTGCACGTGCAGCGATGTACAACCGATGCCCGGTCCTGGGGCGAAGCGCACCGACCTGGCACACGGCGCGCGCGACGGCACGAATGCGATTACCATGGATGACGAGATCCCTGTGCGATCCGCGTGGTGCCCAACACGATGCGCGTTCCGCGCACGGCAGGTGTCGAGCGCGCATTTCATCGAAATTCCTCCCGGAGGTCCTCGTCATGAAGCCGGCCAGCTACGGTCCCTTTCCCTATGTACCGATCAATCGCCGTCCCGAATGGAAGTGGCCCAACGGTGCGCGTCTCGCATTGTGGGTGATACCCAATCTCGAGTTCTTCCACCTGACGACGCCGCTTGCCGGACATCCGTGGGAGAAGGCCGGCGAGTACAAGGCACCGACGGTAAGAGCGTGGGGGCAGCGCGACTACGGCAACCGGGTGGGTGTGTTTCGCATGATGGAGGTGTTGAACAAGTACGGAATTCGGGCCACGGCCACGACCAACGCCGACATCTGCGAATTCCACCCGCAGATCATCGAAGACGCAGTCAAGCTCGGCTGGGAGTTCATGGGCCACAACAAGACGAACTCGACGCGTCTGACCGGTGTGCCTCCCGAGGAAGAAGCCGCACTGATTCGCTATTGCCTGGATACGCTCGAAAAGGCGACCGGCAAGCGCCCCGTCGGCTGGCTCGGCTCGGGGCTGGCGGAGACTTGGAACACGCTCGATCACCTCGTCGACGAGGGCTGCCTCTACGTCTCTGACTGGGTCAACGACGATCAGCCCTACCGCATGAAGGTCGATTCGGGCGAACTCGTCTACCTGCCCTATTCCTACGAGGTCAACGACTCGAACCAGATCCACTACCGCATGGGGTCGAGCGACGATTTCGAGAACATGATCAAGCGCAGTTTCGATGTCCTGTATCGCGAAGGTGCCCGGTCGGCACGGGTGATGGCGATTTGCCTGCATCCGTTCCTGATCGGCGTGCCGCATCGCATCGGCGGTCTGGACGCCGCGCTCAAATACATCTGCGAGCACGAGGGCGTCTGGCTGGCGACCGGGGAGGAGATCGCCCGCGCGTATCAGGCCGCCAACGTTACCGTCTGAGGAGTCTCCATGATGCGCTCGATTTCGCTTCCCCTCTCGCTCACGCTCCTGTGTTGTGCAGCGGGCGCCGCACAGGCCGCGTCGAGCTTTCCCGCGCGTCCGATCCGCATGATCGTGGCATTCGCGCCGGGTGGCGGCACCGACATCATCGGTCGCATCGCGGCGCAGGGCATCACCACGCATCTCGGGCAGCAGGTGGTGGTGGACAACCGACCCGGCGCCGGCGGCAACATCGGCACGGCGCTGGTGGCGCGCGCGGCGCCCGACGGCTACACGCTGGTGACCGCGGGCACGGGTACGCATGCCATCAATCCGTCGCTCTACACCAAGATTCCCTACGATGCCCTCAAGGATTTCACGCCGGTCACGCTGGTGGCCGCGACGCCGTATCTGCTGGTGGTGAATCCGTCGGTGCAGGCCAGTACGGTGAAGGAGCTCGTCGCTCTGGCCCGCGCCAAGCCCGATGCGCTCAACATGGCCTCTTCCGGCAACGGCGGCATGCCGCATCTTGCGGGAGAACTCTTCAAGCTGATGACCCAGGTGCAGATGACGCACGTGCCGTACAAGGGAACAGGTGCGGTCTTCAGCGACCTGATCGGCGGCCAGGTGCAGGTGCTCTTCGGCGACATCGTGGCAACATCGCCGCACGTCAAATCCGGCAAACTGCGCGCCCTCGGCATCACCTCGCTCAAGCGATCGGCCAATCTGCCGGAGTTTCCGACCATCGCCGAAACCGGGGTGCCCGGCTATGATGCGGTCGGATGGTTCGGCGTGTTCGCACCTGCCGGCACGCCGCGGCCCGTCGTCGACGCCCTGCAGCAGGCGATTGCAAAGTACGTGAATCAGGCCGACGTGCGGGCGCGCCTGAGTACCCTAGGGGCCGATGTCGTGGCCAGCACGCCGGAGCAATTCGGCACCATCCAGCGCGCAGACCTCGAACGCTGGGCGAAGGT
>JBIKKL010000335.1:0-5644 GCA_044360365.1 Burkholderiales bacterium
GTCGGGCCAGCTGCAATTGGCGCTCGTCGGCACGTCGACGGTCATCCAGCACCATCGCGCCGGACGAGCGCGCATCATCGCGACGACGGCAATGAAGCGCGTACCTGCGCTGCCCAACGTACCGACGCTCGCCGAATCGGGATTGCCGCAGTTCGACATCTATCACTGGATCGGACTTTTCGGTCCGGCGAAGCTGCCGCGCGATATCGTTGCACGGTTGAATGCCGAGGTCGGACGGGCACTCGCCCATCCGACGGTCAAGGAGCGACTCACCAATCAGGGACTGGAACTCATGCCGACCACGCCGGAGCAGCTGGGCCAGCAGGTGCGGGATGGCATGCAGCGCTGGGGCCAATTGATCGCCGATGCGAGGATCGAGCTGAGGTGATATGCAATCACTTGCGGCGGCAACGCAGTAGACGCAGTCCAATCACTATTGGAATCCGAGCGCAGGCAACACGACTGGCATATCTGCCAGACAACCCAGGGAGAAAACCCGCATGGCAATCACTCGCAGCATGTTGAAGCTTCTTGTCGGCAGCGTATTGGCCGCAGGTCTGGCCGGAACGGCCGTGGCCCAGACGTTTCCGTCGAAATCGATCGAACTCGTGGTGCCCACGTCCGCCGGCAGCGGCACGGACATCTATGCTCGTGCGCTGGCCGACATCGTGCGCAAGGAGAAGCTGCTGCCCCAGCAGTTCGTGATCCAGAACCGGACGGGCGGCGGCAGCGTTCTCGCCTACAACTATTTCAAGACGAAGAAGGGCGACCCGCATGTGATGCTCGCCGCGACCGGCACGATCGTCATCATGGCAACGCGTGCCGACGTCGCCATCCCGCTGGAGCACTACACGCCGATCGCACTGTTCGCGGTCGACCCGCAGGCCATCATGGTCGGCGCCGACTCGCCCTTCAAGACACTGAAGGATCTCGTCGAAGCTGCGCGCAAGCAGCCTGACACGATCGTGTGTGCGATCACGAATCCGCTCGGTTCGGGGCGCCTGGTGGTTCACTTGCTGGAGAAGGCTGCTCCCGGAGCCAAATTCAAGTTCGTGACGTTCAAGGGCGGCGGCGAAGCCGTGACGGCCGTGGCGGGCGGTCACGCCCACTTCACGACCGAGAACCTGAGCGAAGGTCTCGGGCTGGTGGAGGCGAAGAAGCTGCGCGCGCTTGCACTCACCTCGCACAAGCGCATGCCGGCGCTGCCCGATATGCCGACGGCCACGGAGCTGGGCTACAAGGTCGAAGCCGGCACGCTGCGCGGATTCGTGATGGCCGCCGACGTCCCGAAGGAAGCGGCAGCCGTGATGGAGGCCGCGCTGGAGAAAGCGTTCAAGACGCAAGCGTGGCGTGATCACGCCAGGCGAAATTATTACGAAGACCGCTACATGGGCAGCGTCGAATATGCGAAGTTCCTGCAGGACCGCATGCAGGAGTACCGCGATTTCTTCCAGGCGGTCGGGGCGGCGGTGAAACCTGCGCCGTAATCGCACGCGTAGGCGCAGCGCCGCCCCGGCCCTGCGCCTACCGAAAAGACTGTTCGTGTGAGGCCGCTTACTTGCGCCGAGGCGGCGCCGCCCCGAGCGTGAATCCCGAGTCGATCACGAGCGTCTGTCCCGTCATCGCCCGCGCGCCGTCGATCAGCCAGACGACGGCGTCCGCGATATCCTCCGGATTCACACGCCGCTTGAGCGGGGTGCCGTTCGCCCAGTTGTTGAACTGTGCCTCGTACTTTTCTTCCCCCAGGTGTTCGAGATGCCAGCGTCCGGTGACCATCGCCGGACAGACGACGTTCACGCGAATCTCCGGACCGAGGTTCCGTGCCAGGGAGAGCGTCATCGCGTTCAGTGCCGCTTTCGACGTGGCGTAGGCGACGGAACTTCCTGTGCCCCGAAGTGCAGCGACCGACGAGATGTTCACGATCGACCCTTGTCCGCTCGATCGCATGGGTTCCACCACTGCACGCACCATCTGCCATGGGCCCACGACGTTGATGCGGTAGACCTCGAGGAAGTCGTCCCCGCTCAGGGCGTTCAAATCGCCGTGATCGGCGAACTTGGTCGTGCCCGCGGAGTTCACCAGCGCATCGATGCGGCCCCATTGCTTCATCGCCTCGTCGGCCATGCGCAGACAATCGGCATCGACTGCGACATTGGCCTTGCAGAGCAGCGTTTGCGCGCCATGCCTTTCGCATTCTGCGGCCACGGCTTTGGCGCTATCCGAACGGTTGGCGTAGTTGACGACGATGTTCCAGCCGCGCTGGGCGAGCTGTACGGCACTGGCAGCGCCGATGCCGGAGCCCGATCCGGTGATGATTGCAACCTTGCGAGTCATGCGGTGTTTCCTTCCAGGGTGGATCGCCGGACACGAATGCCGGTTCTTCGGCTGCAATCTAACATGGTCTTCGAACCTGGCGGCCGACATCGTTGCCCCCCGCGGGTGAGCCGCAAGGGGACGGAGCCGTTCACGCTCCGCAGTGGGACTTGTTTGACACCACTACGGTCGATATCCCGCCCGCGAAAGCCGATGGTTCGCTTTCCGCCGGCATGGAAGCGCTCAGTCGATGCGTGCGCCGGATGCCTTGACGATCGGTCCGTACTTTTCGTACTCGGACCTCAACAGCTTGGCGAACTCATCCACCGACAGGTGCATCGGGTCCAGCGTCTGTGCCGAGAGCTTGCTTGCCACGGTGGAATCCTGAACGGCTTTCTTGAGTTCCGCGTTCAGCCGCTCCACGATGGCGCTCGGCGTACCGGCCGGTGCGAACGTACCCATCCACGACACCAGCTCGAAACCCTTCACCGTTTCGTTGATCGCCGGAATGTCTGGAAACTGCGCGACGCGCTTGTCCGCGAAAACCGCGACGGGGCGCACGCGCTTGGATTGCATGTGCGGCATGGCCTCGGGAATCGGGGCGAACATCGCCTGCGTTTCACCCGCGGCAACCGATGCGGCAGCGAGCGCTCCCCCTTTGTACGGTACATGGGTGATCTTGATGCCGGTTTGGTTGGCGAAGTAGGAGCCCGCAAGATGCTGGAACGCACCGTTGCCTGCGGAGCTATAGTTGATCTCTCCGGGCCGTCGCTTGGCGAGATCGATGAACTCCTTGACGGTCTTCACAGGCATGGACGGATGGGTGATGAGCACGCCCACCATGCGCGCGACTGGCGTGATGCCGACGAAATCCTTCATCGTGTCGTAAGGCAGCTTGCTGTAGATGTGCGCATTCACGATGAAGGTCGCCGAGTACACCATCAGCGTGTAGCCATCCGCCGGGCTTTTCGCCACCACCGCCGCACCGAGCGTACCGCCGCCGCCGCCGCGGTTGTCGATGATGAACTGCTGGTTCAATTGTTCGCCGACCTTCTGGAAGGCAAGCCGGCCGACGATGTCGGTCGCCCCGCCGGGCGGAAAGACGATGATCACGCGAACGGGTTTCACGGGGTAAGCCGCTTGTCCCCACGCCATGCCGCAACCGGCGACACCGAGACCGATGGTCATTGCACGCAATACGCGACTCGCATTCATGCCGAGCTCCTCCAGGGTTTTTGGCAGCCCATGCTTCGGGCCGACAGCAACGATTGGATCGACGCCGAACCGGCGCCTCTCATGCTGATTTCATCCGGCCGGCCGTGCCAGTCCAACAGGCTGCTCGACACATTCTAGGCAGATACGTCGAATCTGTGTTGAACCCGATGCATGCGAGCGGCAACATTCGTATGGCGTTTCGGCTTTTGTGCGGAGCAGCGAGAATGGGGTGTCACGTGCTCGTGTCGATCGGCAGCCGAGAGCGCCGAGCGCGTTCGCGTTGGGCATCTCGCGCGGGATCGGGTACCCTCCACGCGAGGCGCAGTGCGACATCTCGCCGATGCGCAAAGGAGGATGAAAAATGCGACATATCGCGAAGCTTTCGATTGCCGTGGGGTTGTGCTCGGCCCTGGCGATGGCCGTGACGCCGCATGCCGGTGCACAGGCTTATCCGGGAAAACCGGTGCGCATCATCAACCCGTTTTCGCCGGGCGGATCCCTGGATCAGGTGGCAAGAGCGCTCGCCAAACACATGAGTGCGGAACTCGGTCAGTCGGTTCTGGTGGACAACCGGCCGGGTGCCGGCGGGTCCATCGGCATCGAAGCGGTCGCCAAGGCGCCGCCCGACGGCTACACGCTGCTCATCATCCAAAGCAGCATTACGATCAACCCCAGCCTGCAGGCGAAGGTGCCCTACGATCCGATCAAGGATTTCGCGCCGATCTCCAAGGCGACCGAGTACATGTTCTACCTGGTCGCGCATCCCTCGGTGCCCGTGAAGTCGGTCAAGGAACTGATCGCACTCGACAAACGCCGGCCCGGCATGATTACCTACGCATCGGTGGGGGTCGGAAGCGGCACCCATCTGTCGGGTGAACTGTTCAACTTCATGGCGGGCACCAAGCTTACGCATGTGCCGTACAAAGGCACGGGACAGGCGATGCCGGATCTCCTCGGCGGCCATGTCGCCATCATGTTCGGCAGCACGTCGGTGGTGCCCCACGCGAAGGCCGGCAAGCTCGTGCCGCTCGGCGTGACGGGCGTGGCTCGCTCGCGCGCCTTGCCGCAGACGCCGACCATTGCCGAATCCGGCCTGCCCGGCTACGACGTCACCTCCTGGAATGCGCTGTTCGCGCCGGCCGGCACGTCCGAGGCAATCATCAAGCGGCTCAATGCTCTGGTTCGCGAGGCCCTCGTTCAACCCGATGTCGTGGCGATGCTGCAGAAGCAGGACCTGGAGGTCGTCCCCGGCACGCCTGACGAGCTTGCGAAGCTGATGCGCGCCGAACTCGCGAAGTGGGCCAAGGTGATTCGCGCGGCGGGGATCAAGCCGATTTGAGGGCTTTGGAGGCCCTGTAAAGAGTGAAACGTGAACGAAGAGGGACTACCCCTCGCCGATGCGTCTCGATGAGGTTGAGGGGAATAGGTCCAAAGACGACCCATGAAACTCCTCCATCGATCGTTTCACCCTCCACTGTTCACCGTTCACGTGCAACGCAAGGAGCGTAGCGACAATGCATGCACTAGTCATCGGCGGAACCGGCCCCTCGGGCCCGCACATCGTCAACGGCTTCCTGAAGCGCGGTTATGACGTCACGATCCTGCATGGCGGCCAGCATGAGGTCGAGTTCGACCAGGAGGTCGAGCATATCCATACCGATCCGCATTTTCGGGAGACGCTGGCGCCTGCGCTCGAAGGGCGCCGCTTCGACATCGCCCTGGCCACGTATGGCCGCATGCGCATCGTGGCCGAGGTGCTCAAGGGCAAGACGGGCCGTTTCATTGGCGTCGGCGGATCCAGCGTCTATGCGTTGCGCGGCGATCCGCGCTGGGGTCCGCTCGGGCAGCCGGTGCAGATCCCGGAAGACAGTCCGCGCTGCGACGATCCCTCCGGACCGAAGTTCAACCATCTCATGTGGGTCACCGAAGACGCGGTGATGCGCTCGCACGCAGAAGGCCACTACAACGCCACCTACTTCCGCTATCCGCTCGTCTATGGGCCGAATTCGCCGGCCAATCCCGAGTGGAGCCTCGTGCGTCGTCTGCTCGACGGGCGTCGTCGCATCATCGTGCCGGCAAACGGAATCCTCAAGCGTCGCGGCTATGCGCAGAACGT
>JBIKKL010000018.1:0-18732 GCA_044360365.1 Burkholderiales bacterium
CCCAGCCCACGCTGGGATTTCAGCGCGTCATCCAGCGCGCGATACTTCACGTGCAGTCCTCAGGCAAGAAGGAGGTCACGGGCGCGAACGTGCTGGTCGCGATCTTCGGGGAGAAGGATTCGCACGCGGTGTATTTCCTGCATCAAAAGGGTGTGACCCGTCTCGACGTGGTGAACTTCATCTCCCACGGCATACGCAAGACGCAAGAGAGCACACCGACCAAACAGGAACCCGACGAGCAGCCCGAGCAGGAGCAGCAGGCAGGCGGCGGTGCGCTCGAGACCTACACGCAAAACCTCAATGCGCAGGCGCTGGCAGGCAAGATCGATCCGCTGATCGGCAGGGATCGCGAGGTCGAGCGAGTCATACAGACCCTATGCCGCCGCCGAAAGAACAACCCCCTGCTCGTCGGCGAGGCCGGCGTGGGCAAGACGGCCATTGCGGAAGGGTTGGCTCGGCGCATTGTCGAAGGCAACGTGCCGGACTTGCTGCGTCGCGCCCAGGTGCATGCGCTCGACATGGGCGCGTTGCTCGCGGGCACGAAGTATCGCGGCGATTTCGAACAGCGCCTCAAGGCCGTGCTCAAGCAGCTGCTGGACAACCCGAATGCAATTCTCTTCATCGACGAGATTCACACGCTCATCGGCGCCGGCGCCGCCTCGGGCGGGACGCTCGACGCAAGCAATCTGC
The DNA here is from genome assembly GCA_044360365.1 of Burkholderiales bacterium. Classification (GTDB taxonomy): domain Bacteria; phylum Pseudomonadota; class Gammaproteobacteria; order Burkholderiales; family WYBJ01; genus WYBJ01. The sequence goes on from JBIKKL010000018.1 coordinate 691, forward strand.
TGAAGCCTGCGCTGTCTACGGGGCAGCTCAAATGCATCGGCGCCACGACGTACAACGAGTATCGCGGTGTCTTCGAGAAGGATCATGCGCTGTCCCGACGCTTTCAGAAGATCGACGTCATCGAGCCGTCCGTCGAGGAGACCGTGTCCATCCTGCGCGGTCTGAAGAGTCGATTCGAGGCGCATCATGGCATCAAGTACTCTGCATCGGCCTTGACTGCCGCCGCCGAATTGTCCGCGCGCTACATCAACGACCGGCACCTGCCTGACAAAGCGATCGACGTCATCGACGAAGCCGGTGCAGCCCAGCGTATCCTGCCGCGCTCCCGTCAAAAGCGAACCATCGGCAAGTCCGAGATCGAGGACATCGTGGCCAAGATCGCCAGGATTCCGCCGCAGTCCGTGTCTGCGGACGATCGCAGTTCGCTGCGGACGCTCGACCGGGATCTGAAGAGCGTTGTCTTCGGTCAGGACAAGGCGATCGAGGCATTGGCGACCTCCATCAAAATGGCTCGCAGCGGGCTGGGCAATCCCCTGAAGCCCATCGGCAGTTTCCTGTTTTCAGGGCCGACCGGCGTCGGAAAGACCGAGGTCGCACGCCAACTCGCGTACATCATGGGGGTCGAGCTGATCCGGTTCGACATGTCGGAGTACATGGAGCGGCATGCCGTCTCCCGTCTGATCGGCGCGCCTCCCGGATATGTCGGGTTCGACCAGGGCGGTCTGCTTACCGAAGCGATCACGAAGCACCCGTATTCAGTCCTCTTGCTCGATGAGATCGAGAAAGCACATCCCGACGTCTTCAATATTCTGCTGCAGGTCATGGATCACGGCACGTTGACCGACAACAACGGCCGCAAGGCGGACTTCCGCAACGTCATCATCGTCATGACCACGAATGCGGGGGCCTCGGAGTTGAACCGGGTGTCCATAGGATTTACGCACTCGGCGCAGGCGGGTGACGAGATGGGCGAAATCAAGCGCATGTTCACACCGGAGTTTCGAAATCGGATCGATGCGATGATTTCCTTCGCGCCGCTCGATCAGGATGTCATTCTGCGCGTGGTGGACAAGTTCCTGATGCAGCTCGAGGGGCAGCTCAACGAGAAGAAGGTCGAGCCGGCCTTTACGCAGGCGCTGAAGGATTGGCTGGCGCAGAAAGGCTTCGACCCCCTCATGGGCGCGCGTCCCATGGCGCGATTGATCCAGGACACGATCCGCAAAGCACTTGCCGACGAGCTGTTGTTCGGCCGGCTTGCGAATGGTGGTCGCGTGACCGTCGACCTCGATGCCGACGAAAAAGTCCGTCTGGTATTTGCCGAGGAGCCCGTGGGACTTCTACCGCCACCCGCGTTGCCTGCACCAGCGAATTAGCCTCAGTGAATAGCGCCAAGGCCGGTGGTTTTCCGCCGGCCTTGGCGCGTGATGGGGTGGCTTCGCCATCGGCATTCGGGCAGTTTCGCGCCGTTGTGCGGGATCGAAATCCATCGGCGATTCGTTCGGATGAGACCGCGGGGCTCGCTGACGAACGCTCGCTCGGGGCGTTCGAATTCGAATCATCTGCGCAGTCTCGACGGATAGATCCACCATGCCAGCACGGTGGCCGCGACAGCACCGAGATAGGTCGTGGTAAATATGAATTCGGGCAGGTCGTAGTACAGGAGTCGTCCGACCCAGCGTTGTACGAAGCTGGATTCGGAGTGCACGCCGCGAAGCGCATCTTCCCAGACGGTCAGGGGGCAGCGAATGCCGAGCACGCTTTGGGTCGCGACTATCGCGATGGCCGACGCGTGCAGTGCACGAAAGAGCGGACGGCGGGTCCACATCCAGCCGCGCCAACCGCCGAACCACAGGGCGCCCAGGCCGAGCACGATCCAGGCGGCGATGCCAAAGTGCAGAACAAGCACGAGATCGGCGATAAGCGAGTCCATTCTGGGTAGATTGGCCGCGCGGCGGCAAGTTCGTGACGATTTCAGGCTGGCCGCGAAGCGACGAGCGTGCCGAGCGCCTGCAGCAAGCGATCCGCCGTCACCGGCTTGGACAAGCACGGCAATCCAGATTCCCGGATCAGACGCAGGCTTTGCGGGGCCGTGTCGCCTGTGACGATCATCGCGGGTACATCGACGCCAAGTTCATGACGAATCCGCCGGACGGCATCGATACCGTTTTCATCATCCCCGAGGTGAAAGTCGGAGACGATGGCGTCAGGATAGCGTTCGCATTCCGGCAGTCGTTCCAGTGCCTGACTCAGCGAGCGGGCGGCCACGGATCTTATCCCCCAACCAAGCATGGCTTCCGTCATCGCTTCGAGCACTTGAGTATCGTCGTCGATGAGCAGGACGACGGTATTTGCCACGGCCGACAGGCGTTGGGATGTTTGAGTCGTCGGGGCTGACGGGACAAATGCCGGTACCACGGATCGACCTGGCAACAGGACCTTGAAGACCGAACCCTTTCCCGGGACGGAACGCATCGAGATGCGTGCGCCGAGGATCTGCGTCAGGCGACGTACGATGGCGAGACCGAGCCCCAGGCCTTCGCGCCGATCACGTGCGCCTGCCTGGTAGAACTCGTCGAATATTCGGTCGTGCTTGTCGTCCGCGATGCCTATCCCCGTATCCCACACTTCAACGGATACGTCGTTGCCTCGCGGACGGCATGCGATCAACACGCCGCCGCGCGAGGTATAGCGGACGGCATTTGCAGCGAGATTGCGCAGGACGCGCTCGAGCAGGACCGGATCACTCACCGCGCCCATCGTCGTTGGACGACATCGGAAGGCAACGCCTTTCGCCTCGGCTTCTGCAGCGCAGTCCTGTGCAACCCGCTCCATGATCGACTGCAGTGAGCACAGTTGCAGGCTGGCGTCGACGATGCCTGCGTCCAACCGCGATACATCCATCAGTGCGTTGAAGGTCTCTTCGACGGCTTCCGCCGAGCGGCAGATTCGATCGGCGAGTTCGCGTTCTTCCGGCTCCCGGAGTCTGCGTCGCAATGAGTCCGAGAACAGTCCGAGCGCATGCATGGGTTGACGCAAGTCGTGACTGGCTGCCGCGAGAAAACGCGTCTTCATGCGATTCGCTTCGTCCGCTTCATGGCGTGCTGTTTCGGCCTTTCGCGTCTGATCGGTGAGTTGGGCGATGAGGTCGATGTTTTCGTAGTAGCGGCGCACGGACTCGGTGATGGTGCGATTCAGCTCCGTTCCGAAGATGAATATGCCGTACATCACGAGACCGCTGATGACCACGAGTGCAATCTTGGTATCGGTGCCTTCATGCGCCAGCCGGATGATGATCGGTGCGAGGACGGTCAATACGAACGCATAGAGCGACGGAAGATGTCGGACGACCAGGGGGACGGCGGCCGTGCTGATCGCAAACAGGGCAACCAGAAGCACCGCTTGGTGCTCCGGTGAATCCGGCACGTACAGCAGAAACGCCGAACTGCCCCAGATCGAACCGTGTATGCCGGTGCTGATCGTCCAGAGACGCTCCCAGTGCGTCACGCGGTCCTGTGTCGGGCCGTTGGCCGGAAACGCACGATAAATGGTGAAGCGCCAGACCATGACTGCGCCGATGCCGCCCAGCCATAGAAAGACGATGTGCGAATCGATGCGGCTCCACACGCTCCAGGCGACCGTCAGGGCACCGGCCAGCACGCCCAAAGACGAGCGTGGTATGTGCTGGTAGATCGTGCGGACCAGATCCGCACGGACCTGCATGTCCCGTGGGCTGTTCCGTATCAGGGCCGGATTCCGGTCAGGCGCAGTTTCGTTGCCCATTGCGTGCGGCACCTTCAGGCGTGTTGCGTGGGTGCGGGCGCCTTTGCTGTGCCACTACGAACGGGGACGAGATCTTCGAGCCGAAGTCCCAGCCGACTGACTGCGACCAGAGCTTCCGTACGGTTCGTTACGTTCAATGCGCGCAGGATCGCGGTCACGTGGATCTTGACCGTCCCTTCTGCCAGATTGAGGGCCCGGCAGATCAACTTGTTCGACTTGCCCTGGACGAGAAGGGAGAGAACCTGCCCTTGTCGCTCGGTGAGGCCGACATCTTTCGGGGTTCGAACAGGCGCATGGGGCGATCGAAGTTCTGCTTGCGGGCCGGCACCGGATGACGTGAATACACTGGGCGGCAGATACACCCCGCCCGAGAAGACCAGGCGAAGCGCGGCAAGGAGCACTTCGGTTCTCGACGATTTGGGAATGAACCCCATGGCGCCTTCGTTGATGGTGCGCAGCACGGTTTCCCGATCGTCGGTGGCGGAAAGTACGACCACGGGTACTTCCGGCGAATTCGCGCGCAGCTCGCCGATGAGCTCGAACCCGTTTCGGTAGGGCAGGGTCAGGTCGAGCAGGATCAGGGAGAGATCGGGATGAAGTTGAGCCTGATCGAGCGTCTGGTTACCGTCGCGCGCCTCGACAATTTCTATGAGTGGGTCGAGATCCCTTAGTACTTGCTTGAGGGCTTCGAGGATCAGCGGGTGATCGTCCACGACGAGTATCTTCATGTGTTCCTCCCTTGGGTCAAGACGTGAATGCGCTTGGGTTATGCCGTTCCAGTATAGCGCTGTCATGATCAGGGGGAATACGACGATTGTCCTATTGCGAATGCATGACGATTCCTGCGCGGCAGGCGTAGCGCATCCGGCTGATGGTGCGGCCACGACCATCAGGGCACACTGTCAACGCATCGCCGGCTCCGCAGGCGGTGAGGCACGACCGATTTCGCAGCCGATGTGAGGACTGCATCGGCGCGCGGTTCCAGACCCCTCCTTTGGCGCGACTTCGGTTCGCGCCGCTTTTTTTCTGGCGGGCGGTTCGGTCAGGGCAGCTGCGAGTCGAGCTCTCGGTGCAGGAACTCGTGGAAGTGCTGCATGCCGTCTTCGGTCGGCGATTGATACGGGCCGACCTCGCTGATGCCTTGATTGAGCAATGCGCGGCGACCTTCGGTCATTCGGTTGCAGATGACCTCGTCCTCCACGGCCGTTTCAAGGTAAGCCTGGCGCTCGGCTTCGACGTATTCGCGTTCGAACAGCGCGATTTCCTCAGGGAAATAGAACTCGACGATGTTGGTGCAGGCTTGCGCGCCGCGCGGCACGACGGTGCTTACGATCAAGACCTGCGGGTACCACTCGATCATGATGTTCGGGTAGTAGACCAGCCAGATGGCACCGTACTTCGGAACTTCTCCGTTGCTGTATTTGAGAACTTGCTCCTGCCATTTTCCGTACGTAGTCGAGCCGGCACGTTTCAAGCCGCGGTTGACCGGAACGGTCTGGACGCTGTACCAGTCGCCCATTTCCCAGTGGAGCCCGCCGCAGTCGACGAAGTTGCTCAGTCCCGGGTGAAACGGTTCGACGTGATAGTCCTCGAGATACACCTCGATGAAGGTTTTCCAGTTGAACTGGTAGTCGGTCGATTCCGAGCGATCGAACACGTATCCGTCGAAGTTCAGGTCGCTGACGCAACCCAGGCGCGCGAGGTCGTGGCCGGGACTGCGCGGACCCTTGAAGAGCAATCCGTTCCATCGCTCCGTCGCTACGTGCGCCAGATCGAGACAGGGCTGCTTCGCGAAGTGTGGCGCGCCGAGCAGCTTGCCGTCGAGTCCGTAGGTCCAGCGGTGGAGCGGACAGACGAGCGATTTGCTGTTTCCCCGGCCTTTGAGGATGGTGGCCTGGCGATGACGGCACACGTTGCTCAGGAGATGCACGCCCGAAGGGCTGCGCACGAGGACATGCGAGTCACCCTGCCAACCCAGGGTGTGATGGTCCCCCGGTTCGGGAACCATCAGTTCGTGTCCGACATACCCGGGGCCTGCATCGAAGAGCAGCCGCTGTTCGAGTGCGGCGATCCTTTCGTCGAAATACCAGTGGACGGGTAGTTGCGCGTTCGATTCCTGCAAGGCCTTGACTGCGGCCAAGTCGGACATAAAGAACAATCCTCTCCGGTTCAGGGAAACGTGTATTGTGCCAAATGGGCCTTATCGCGCAAGCCGAAAAGAGGACCAATCCCAATTCTGCGTCGAATCCGTGCCTGGGATCTGTGCCCGGGATGTTTTCCGCGCCATCCCGGCGACGGCACCCCGGTCAGGGTTTTCGGGGGCTTAGTGTCCCGTGTCGGAGATTCGTGCCATAAAAGCGCCGAGAATCGACGCCATGCTTTGTCGGAAATGCTCGCCAGGTGTCCAACTTGACGGGCGGTTTCCTTCGCGTCTGGCGCCGATTTCGACACTTTTCCCACGCATGGGATCGATGGTAGCGACCCGCACTTCTGCTACGAATCTCCGACACAGGACACTAGCGGCTGTTGGCGTAGCGGCGGCGGAGTTCAGCAGGATCTGTGCCCAGAAAATAGGCGAGACGAAGGCGCCACATGAGCAGGATCGTCCGAAGGAGGCCATTGCGCTCCCATCGGCGTCCTGAGGTTCGAAGCGTTTCCCGCAGGCAGATCGGGGTAGCCCGTCGCTTCGCCCGTTTGCTGAACTCGATGTCTTCCATCAGCGGTTGCGCGGGAAAGCCTTGCAGCGCATCGAATAGTTGCCGCGTGACGAATATCCCCTGATCGCCGGTTGCGATGCCGGTCGCCCTCGATCGGAGGTTCATCAGGAATGAAACGACTTTCAAACCACGATGTTTGCCCGTGATGGCGACATCGAAGCGCCCCCATGCACTGATGCAGTCGCGCACCGCGGAAAGAATCACTTGATCGAAGTGATCAGGCGGTTGCGTATCCGCATGCAGGAAGAGCAGTATCCGGCCCCTCGCCGCCTGGGCGCCGGCGTTGAGTTGAGTCGAACGGCCGTTGGGCGCCTCGATGACCCGATCCACCCATGGCGCCGCGAGTGTCCGTGTGGCGTCGGTACTGCCGCCATCGACCACAATGATCTCTACGCCGCGGGCCCGAGACGGGGCCAGCGATTGCAGGGTCGCGCCGATGCAGGCGGCTTCGTCGAGGGCCGGAATGACCACGGAGAGCGCGATCGACATGAGATGTCAGTCTCCAGGTCGCCCGTGTTGGAGATTCGCAGCAACGGCGCTGGTCTCTACGCTGGGTGCAATCCGTGGCAGATGCGTCGAAATCGGTGACAAACGCGAGGTAATCCGCAGCCGGTTGGACACTTGCCGCGGATCTCCGATCAATCATGTATGTCCCGGTGAGCCTGCGGCACGAATTTCCGACGCAGGATACTCGATAGGCGAGCGATTTCGGCAATCTATGGCCTGGTTTGATTGAGCACAGTGTGCCGACGGTGCTTTGGTGCGCTGTGGTCTCGCGTCCGGGGCCTTTCCGGTTTGACCGGGTAGGGCCCGGTGCGTTATTTTTGTCCTTTGATTTCAGTCTCGCGCATGTCCAAGTCCAGTTCCGCACCTCTCCCGAAATCGTTTGAAGGCGCTCTCGCCGAGCTTGAGACGATCGTCGATTCGATGGAAGGCGGGCAGCTTCCCTTGGAACAGTCGATTGCAGCGTACCGGCGAGGCGCCCAACTGCTGCAGTACTGCCAGGCGACCCTGAACGAAGCAAGCCAGCAGGTCAAAGTGCTGGAGGCAGGACTCTTGAAGGATCTGAGCATCGACGGAGTGCCTGCTGTTGCAGATAGTGGCGAGTGATTTTCTCGACTGGTCCCGACAGCGGCAGGGGCTTGTCGAGCATCGATTGGAAGCGTTGCTTCCTGCGACGGACATCGCGCCGTCCCGGCTGCATTCGGCCATGCGTTATGCCGTCCTCGGCGGCGGCAAGCGAATTCGTCCGCTGCTCGCTTGTGCGGCCGGCGAGCTTGTGAATGCGCAAGTCGATCGAGTGCTGCTGGCTGGCGCATCGGTCGAACTCATCCATGCGTACTCGCTCGTGCACGACGATCTGCCGTGCATGGACGACGATGTGCTGCGCCGGGGCAAGCCGACATGCCATGTCGAGTACGACGAGGCGACGGCCTTGCTTGTGGGCGACGCGCTGCAGAGCCTGGCGTTCCAGGTGCTGTCGGAGCATCGGCTCGTCGACGATCCATCCGTGCAGCTTGAGATGATCCACATCCTCGCCACGGCCTCCGGGTCGCGCGGCATGGCCGGCGGGCAGGCGATCGACCTCGACGCCGTCGGCAAGCCGCTGACGGTTCCCGAGCTGGAATTCATGCACATTCACAAGACTGGCGCGATCATACGAGCCGCGCTTCAGCTGGGCGTGCGTTGTGGTCAGCCGCTTGATCCGGTGGAGGCACAACGGGTCGATCATTTCGCCAAGTGCATCGGCCTGGCCTTTCAGGTCGTCGATGATGTGCTCGATGCGGAGTCGAACACGGCGACGCTCGGCAAGACGGCGGGCAAGGATGCGCGCAGCGACAAGCCGACCTATGTCAGTGCACTCGGTATCGCCGCATCGAAGGCGCTGGCTCGCGATTTGCGGGCAGACGCCATGGACGCATTGGCCCCATTCGGTGGTCGCGCCAGCAGGCTCAGCCAGCTGGCCGACTACATCGTGATGCGGGAATTCTGAGCCCCGACGGGTTCTGACGCATCGACGGAACGAGCCATGCGAGAGCTTCTCGACACGATCAATGACCCACGCGACCTGCGCGCGCTCGACCGGCGGCAGTTGCGGCAGCTCGCGCGCGAGTTGCGCGATTTTCTGCTCGAGTCGGTCAGCCAGACGGGCGGCCACCTTTCTTCAAACCTTGGCACGGTCGAGCTGACGCTGGCCCTCCACTATGTGTATCAAACCCCGCATGATCGGCTCATCTGGGACGTTGGCCACCAAACCTACGCGCACAAGGTGTTGACGGGCCGGCGCGAAGGGATGCAGCGCCTGCGCATGCGCCACGGCATCGCCGGTTTTCCCCGCCGGGACGAGAGCGAGTACGACACATTCGGCACCGCGCATTCGAGCACCTCGATCAGCGCGGCGCTCGGTATGGCGGTGGCGTCGGCGGCGCAGGGGATCGATCGCAAGGTCGTTGCCATCATCGGCGATGGCGCGATGTCCGCGGGCATGGCCTTCGAGGCGCTGAACAACGCGGGGGCGATGGACGCCGACGTGCTCGTCGTATTGAACGACAACGAGATGTCGATATCGCCCGCCGTCGGCGCACTCAACAACTATCTCGCGCGCTTGATGTCCGGTCGCTTTTATTCGGCCGCGCGCAAGGCTGGTCGGCGCGTGCTCGGTGAGCTCGCCGATCGCGCCGAGGAACACGTCAAAGGCATGGTGACGCCCGGCACGATGTTCGAGGAGTTCGGTTTCAACTACATCGGTCCGATCGATGGTCACGACCTCGACGTGCTCGTGCCGACGCTGAAGAACATTCGCGGCATGCGCGGCCCCCAGTTTCTGCATGTCATTACGCGCAAGGGCCAGGGTTACAAGCTTGCCGAAGCCGATCCTGTCCTCTATCACGGCGTGTCGAAGTTCAAGCCCGATGCGGGGATTACGGGGGGGAAGTCCGGCGGCAAACCGACTTACACCCAGATCTTCGGCGACTGGCTTTGCGACATGGCAACGCTCGACGAGCGCGTCGTGGGGATCACGCCTGCGATGCGCGAGGGATCGGGGCTGGTGCAGTTCGCCGAGCGGTTTCCGCAGCGGTATTTCGACGTCGGGATCGCCGAGCAGCACGCGGTGACGTTTGCGGCAGGGATGGCCTGCGAGGGCATGCGCCCCGTCGTGGCCATTTATTCGACCTTCCTGCAGCGAGGCTACGATCAGCTGATCCACGATGTTGCTCTGCAAAATCTGCCTGTGCTGTTCGCGTTGGATCGGGGCGGCATTGTCGGCGCCGATGGACCGACGCACCATGGCGCATTCGATCTATCGTTCTTGCGGGCGATTCCGAACCTGGTGGTGATGACGCCCTCCGACGAGAACGAACTGCGGCAGATGCTGTTCACCGGCATTTCATTGAATGCGCCGGTTGCGGTGCGCTATCCGCGCGGCAGCGGCCCTGGCGTTGCGATCGAACCGCAGATGACTGCGATGACAGTGGGCAAAGGGGCCGTCGTCAGACGATGTGGGAGCACCGTGAGCACGGGGCGGCGAGTCGCCCTGCTGGCGTTCGGATCGATGGTCCAGCCGTGCCTCAAGGTCGCCGAGACGATCGATGCCACCGTTGCCAACATGCGGTTTGTGAAGCCCATCGACGCCGAACTGGTTCGAGAACTGGCGGCGACCCACGACGTGCTCGTCACGGTCGAGGAAAACGTCGTCATGGGCGGTGCGGGAAGCGCCGTCCTGGAGTGCCTGCATCAAGATCGTCTGGCAACGACCGTCCTGCAGCTCGGGTTGCCGGATGCCTTCGTGGAACACGGAGACCCCGGTGCGCTGCTAGCCGAATGCGGGCTCGACGCAGACGGGATTCTCGCTCGTATCGGTGAAGTTCTCGCGGGGTAGAATACGGATCGGCACCAGCTACCGGCGCCGCGACTGTGCAACGAACTCCCCGAGCGACACGCGTGGCTTCCAATTCGAAGCCCTCCCGTACCAGCGAGCACATCATCGAAGCTATCCTTGCGGACGTGCGCAAGGGGCGCATGATCATCCTGGTCGATGATGAAGATCGCGAGAACGAAGGCGATCTTTACATTGCGGCAGAGCGCGCGACGCCGGCGGCGATCAATTTCATGGCGACGCATGCGAGAGGATTGGTGTCGCTTGCACTGACCGAACAGCGCGTCCGCGAGTTGGGTCTGCAGCTTCTTACCGACGACACCGGCAACACCACCCGGTTCGGAACGGCCTTCGCCACCCCCATCGATGCACGTCAGGGCGTTGCGTCGGGCATGTCCGCTCACGACCGCGCGAGGACGATAGCCGTCGCCATTGGCGGCGAAACACGACCTGCCGATTTGATTCGTCCCGGTCGATTGTTGACCTTGCGTGCCGTGGATGGCGGGGTGCTCGCTCGCGCGGGCCACACGGAGGCCGCGGTGGATCTCGCCCGGCTCGCCGGCCTGAAGCCAGCAGGCGTGATCTGCGAGATCATGAACGACGACGGATCGATGGCGCGCATGCCCGACCTCGAACGTTTCGCGCAGGTACATGGCATCAAGATTCTGCACATCGCAGATCTCGTCGCGTATCGGCGCAACGAACGTCAAATTCGGCGCAAGGCCGAAACACGAATGCCGACGCGTCGGGCCGGCGAGTTCCGCATGGTCGTTTACAGCGACGAACTGGAAACCACACCCTATGTTGCGTTGATCAAGGGGGAACTCCTGGCAGACCGTCCAGTGCTCGTGCGGCTGCATTCGCAATGCCTTACCGGCGACGTGTTCGGCTCCGAACGGTGCGATTGCGGCGAGCAGCTGGAACTCGCGATGGATCTTATCGAACGCGAAGGGGCGGGTGTCGTCGTGTACACGTTCGATGAAGGCCGAGGCATCGGTCTCCTCAACAAGATTCGCGCGTATGCCTTGCAGGATCGAGGTCACGATACCGTGCAGGCCAACCACGAGCTGGGTTTTGCCGCCGACCTGCGGGATTACAGTGCGGGCGCACACATCCTGTTCGACCTCGGCATACGCCAGCTGCGTCTCATGACCAACAATCCCGACAAGGTGCGTACGCTCGAAGAGTACGGACTTACCGTGGTCGAGCGAGTTGCGCTCGAGGTTCCGCCTCGTGCGCCGAATCGCGCTTATCTCAAGACGAAGCGATCGAAATTCGGCCATTTGCTCTCGATGACGGACCAGGCCGATGATGTCCCTGCATCCGGTGGCGAGGGCGTCGGGGAACCGAGCCGCTGAGTGCACACACGGCCCTGCGGGCGCCGTCGTTGTTCAGTATCGACGCGTGAGCGTGAGCGAGTCTGCGTCGCGACGCATTTCCATTCGGTTCAAGAAGCTCATGCCGAGGAGCGCGATCGGTAGACGGCCGCTCGTATGCACGGCGGCATCGACGTTGTAGAGCACGACGTCGCCGATCTTGATCGTGTCGAGCTTGACCCGGTAGATCGTGGTGACCCCGCTCGCCGTTTGGCTCAGTGCGCGCTGGCCAGACAAATAGTCGATGCCGGCCCGCTTGGCGTCGTCCGCGCTGATGGAGACGAGCGAGGCGCCCGTATCGACAAGGAAGCGCACGCTCGCGGCGCCGTTGATCATTCCCGACACCAGGTAGTGGCCCTGGGTATCGCCGGCAATCACGACCCTGCGGCCGATGGCGGCCGATGGGGAATCCGCCGCGGCCGACCGATAGCTCGTGCCAAGGGCAAGCGTATGTCGACGGCCTTCGAACTCGACGACCGCCGACTCGGAGGTTGCGCTCACCAGGCGTACACCTTCGGGCGACACCTGGCCTGCGGCAAGCGTGCGTGGCTTTGAAGTGTTGACGACGAGTGTCGCCTTGCCGTTGGTGAGGGCGATCACCTGGATTTGGGCAGCGCTCGCGTGCGCTGTGCAAAGCGCAAGTGCGAGGCTAAGATGAGCAGCGAACCAGCGCATATGCATGGGCTCGGACCATGAAGCCGATTGCGATATTCAGACATTCAGCAACCGAAGGGCCGGGCTATTTTGCCATATACCTTGCGCGGTGCGGCCTGCCGTGGCGTCTGATCCGGCTCGATCGGGGCGAGGCCGTACCGGTCGATCCGGCGCAGTTCAGCGGTATTGCGTTCATGGGCGGGCCGATGAGCGTCAACGATCCGTTGCCGTGGATCGGACACGCGACACAACTCATACGCCGTGCCATGGATCGGGACATTCCCGTGATCGGTCATTGTCTGGGGGGGCAGCTGCTGGCGAAGGCCCTGGGTGCAGGCGTGACTGCAAATCCTCGCCGCGAGATCGGCTGGCACGACATCGAGGTCACGGCAGGAGCAGAGGCGCGTCGCTGGTTCGGATCGACGAGCGCATTCGAAGGATTCCACTGGCATGGAGAAACCTTCGGCTTGCCCGAGCAGTGCACTCGAATTCTTTCGAGTCGATTGTGCACGAATCAAGCGTTCAGCCTGGGCAAAAATCTTGCGATGCAATGCCACATCGAGATGACGTGCGATCTGGTCGATGCATGGTGCGTCTCGGGTGCCGACGAGATTGCGGAGCATCGGGGTGATGGTGTGCAATCGGTCGCCGAGATCGAAACCGATCTTGCTCGACGCCTGGCGAACCTGCATCGGGTCGCCGATTCCGTCTATGCGCGGTGGGTCGAGGGCTTGGTGCGCTGAACTGATCGTCAGTTGCGCCGGGATCGGCGAAATCTCCGGCGTCCCGACGAGCGATGCATGCGGGTTGCCGGCTCCGAGTGAGCGAACGTCAAAGCCTGTTGCGGCCGTGTGCGTCTCTGCACGCTCAGGATGTTCCACAGCAGCGCGTATGCGCCGACGATCGCGTAGATCAGGAGGCTGAGGGGATGTGTCGCGATTTCGGTGAGAAGCTCCATCGCCTGATGCAAAGGCGATTCGCTGCGGGTGTCGATCGGTCGTGAACCGGTGGCGAGACCCGGTGGACCGTAATCCGGACCCGCCCCGCCATAACCCGAAGCCAGCGGATGTGGGCCTCGATGGGCAGTGAAGAGCACGTCGGCCCCGGAGACGAGGGCCACTTCGTTCCGATCGCCCGAGACCATGACGCCGAAGTCGCCCATGCCCAGGACGGAGAACGATGCACGGCCCTGTTCGTCGACGCGCAGCTCGATGGCCGAGTCGACGATGCCTCGAACTGCCTCGTCCATCCACTCCTGAAGCGCAGTGCCGGACATGATGATGTCCTGCTCGTTCTGTCGGGCTTGGCGGGGGTGGCCTTTGCCGACCCCTTCGGGGGCGCGCGGATTCAGGTTGAGGAGGGGCCGCAAGGCGTCGACGACACTCGATGACGTGCCGTCGTGCGTGATATCGCCGATTTCCGACGATCCGCCCAGTCCACCCAGGGGACCGAGTCCGCGCAGGGCCGGATGCGGGATCGTGGGGTCGTTGAGCGGGCGAATGTGAGTGGGCTCTGTCGTCGAAGGATCTGCCTGAAGTACCTCGGCGTCACTTACGTGGTGGCGCTCACGTGAAGCGCTCGTTGTTCTTTCCGCGGTCAGCGGTACGGCGCGGGCGGCGCCGCAGAGGGTGCCGACCTGAATGCAGGCCACCAGCAGCAGAAGCCGGCGAAATGTGATGAAGGACATTGATCTTTGCGACACGTTCGAAGGTCGATCGTTGCCGAAAGCAGAAAAGATGCCCAGCCAGAAATGTGAAATAAATCAGGTTGTTTCTACCTGAAATTTAGCAGAGGTGTAAGGTCTGTCGACATTTTGGATGAGTGTCGGGCGTCACGACCACGGTTTCGATGATGCACGCAATGCTGCGCTCAGTCGCGAAAGTTCTTGAACTGCAACGGGAAGTCCGTGATCGACTTGCGCACGAGCTGGATGGCGTCTTGCAGGACGTCCTTCTTCGCTCCGGTGACCCGAACGGAATCGCCCTGGATGCTGGCCTGGACCTTGAGCTTGCTGTCTTTGAACAGGCGGATGAGTTTCTTGCCGAGTTCCTGTTCGACGCCTGCACGAACCGTGACGGATTGCTTGACCTTGTTGCCGGAGATCTTCTCCGAATCGCCGACTTCGAGGCAGCGAATGTCGACGCCGCGTTTGCTCAACTTGCCCGTCAGTACATCGCGAACCTGTTCGAGCTTGAAATCGTCGTCTGCAAACACGGTGAGGACCTTCTCGTTCATCTCTACCCGCGCATCCGAGCCCTTGAAGTCGAAACGGTTGCCGACTTCCTTGTTGCACTGGTCAAGCGCGTTGTGTACTTCGACCTGGTTGACCTCGGACACGATGTCGAACGATGGCATGGGTAATCTCCTTAACGTGAGCGGCCGCCCAGGCGAATCTTGTGGGCGATGACCGGCAGACCGGTGGCGTCGTCGAACTCGGCAGCGGCTTCTACGGCCAGACGGGCGAGCGAGAGTGCGTCGCGGTGCGCATCTTGATACGTCGCATACAGCGCACCCAGCGCGATATCCGTGCCGCTTCCGATGGCGTAGAACTTTGAATACTCCTGCACGGTACGGTGTGCACCGATGCCGAAGATGCCGCGAGGATTGGCGAGAAGCACGTCGAAGCGCGAGGACTCGAGTGAGTCATCCTTGTCGCTCGATGGATTGAGAAAATAGTCGTCCTTCAGCGTGGCATGGAAGCGCTGCCAGGTGCGGAAGATGGAGATGGGTTCATCGAACTTCGGCGCGACCCGCGGTCTCGAGAAGTAGTCGCGCATGATGGTCTTGAACGTGGCAGACCCTGATCCGGCAAGAAGCGTGCTGCCAACCTGCACGATCTTGTCGGCGTTGGCGATGTATGCCGCGGATTCCTTGCCGGACCCCCATTTGGTCATGGTGTCTGCGGCGATGGCGACGTAGCCCCCCTTCTTTACGACAGCGATCGTGGTCATGTTCCCGCTCCTTGTGTGCCGTAAGCGGTGCTCGTGGGCGCGCGGCTAACGGCGGCCTCTCTTGCGCAGGTTCGCAGCAATGCGCAGACGCAGCGCGTTGAGGCGGATGAAGCCTTCGGCGTCGGCCTGATTGTAGGCGCCCTTGTCGTCGTCGAAGGTGGCGATGCGCGAATCGAACAGCGAATCGGTTTCGGAACGCCGGCCCGTGACCAGCACGGTGCCCTTGTAGAGCTTGACCCGCACGTGGCCATTGACGACCTTTTGCGATTCGTCGATCAAGCCTTGCAGCAGTCTGCGCTCGGGGCTGAACCAGTAGCCGTTGTAGACCATCCGGGCGTAGCGCGGCATGAGGTCGTCTTTCAGGGCGAGCACTTCGCGATCGAGCGTGATCGACTCCATCGCCCGGTGTGCGCGCAGCATGATGGTTCCGCCGGGTGTCTCGTAGCATCCGCGCGATTTCATGCCGACGTAGCGGTTCTCGACCATGTCGAGCCGGCCAACCCCGTTGCGTCCGCCGATCTTGTTCAGTGCCTCGAGCACTTTCGCAGGGGTCAACTTCTTGCCGTTGACCGCGACGATATCGCCGCTGCGATATTCGAGATCGACGTATTCCGGTTTGTTCGGTGCTTTCTGGGGCGATGCCGTGATGCGCCACATGGCCTCTTCGGGCTCGAAATCAGGATCTTCGAGGATCCCGCCTTCGTAGGAGATGTGCAGCAGGTTGGCATCCATCGAATACGGGGCGCCGCCCTTGCGCTTCTTGAAGTCCACCGGAATGCCGTGTTCGTCTGCGTAGGCGAGCAGCTTTTCGCGCGACAGCAGATCCCATTCACGCCAGGGGGCGATGACGCGTACATCGGGCATGAGTGCGTATGCCCCAAGCTCGAATCGCACCTGATCGTTCCCTTTGCCCGTGGCGCCGTGCGAAATCGCGTCGGCGCCGGTGGCCCGAGCGATCTCCACCAGGCGCTTGGCGATCAGCGGACGTGCAATAGACGTACCGAGCAGGTACTCGCCCTCGTAGGTGGCGTTTGCACGGAACATCGGAAAGACGAAATCCCGCACGAACTCTTCGCGTAGATCCTCGATGAAAATCTGTTTGACCCCGAACTGCTTGGCCTTGCGGCGTGCCGGAGCGACTTCTTCGCCCTGGCCGATGTCGGCAGTGAAGGTCACGACCTCGCACTGGTACTCGTCCTGCAGCCACTTGAGGATGACGGACGTATCGAGTCCGCCGGAGTAGGCGAGGACGACTTTCTTAACCTTTTTTTTCTGAGACATTTCCGTTCCCTGTAGGTAACTGCGGCTTGCATGATTATCAAGGGCATGCGGCCGTGGACGTTCTGTTCGAGCGCACTGCGTCGAGGCTGATGTCATGTCGCGGGCCGTTGCCACGGCAGGATGCGAACGCGCCGAGCTTTCCGACGCTGCATCCGCACTTCACTTCGGATCGACGCGACCCAGGAGTAGAAACTCGAGCAGGGCCTTTTGCGTATGCAGCCTGTTCTCGGCTTCGTCCCACACGATGCTCTGCGGACCGTCGATGACCTCGGCGGTGACTTCTTCGCCGCGATGCGCGGGCAGGCAGTGCATGAACAAGGCATCGGATTTCGCGAGCGCCATCATCTCGCCGTCGACGCGATAGTCCGCGAAATCCTGCTTGCGTTCCTCGGTCTCGTCTTCGAAGCCCATGCTGGTCCACACATCGGTGGTGACCAGATCGGCATCGCGAACGGCATCGTGAGGATCGTCGAAGCGCGCGAGATGGTTGCCAGCTTCGTCCGCGCGTTTTGCTTCGACCTCGTACCCGGGAGGGGAGGCCACATGGAGCTTGAAATCCAGAATGCGAGCAGCTTGCAGCCAGGTATTGCATACGTTGTTCGAATCGCCTACCCAGGCAACAGTGCGTCCGCTGATGGGGCCGCGGTGTTCCATGAAGGTGAAAATGTCGCCGAGAATCTGACAGGGGTGGAACTCGTCCGTGAGCCCATTGATGACGGGGACGCGGGAATTGGCGGCGAAGCGCTCGATGATCTCCTGCTCGAAGGTGCGGATCATCACGATGTCGACCATGCGGGTGATCACCTGTGCGACGTCTTCGATCGGCTCGCCGCGCCCGAGCTGGGTATCGCGAGTCGCAAGATTGATCGCATGCCCACCCAGCTGCATCATCCCGGCTTCGAACGATACGCGGGTGCGCGTCGAGTGCTTCTCGAACACCATGGCGAGCGTGCGATCGCAGAGCGGGTGGTAAGCGACGTAGCGCTTGAATCTGTCCTTGATCCAGCGTGCACGATCGAAGAGGTATTCGATCTCTTCTCGCGAGAAATCGCTGAACTGCAGGAAGTGCCTCAACGCGGTTGCCATGGCTAGGTTGCAGCGCGCGCAGGCGCCGTTTCGAGGAACTCGCGGATCATCGGCACGAGAATCGATGACAGAAGATCCGCGTGCTCGACGCTGAAGCAAAGCGGCGGCACGAGACGCACGACGTTGTCCGCCGTGACGTTGATGATCAAGCCGCGATCGAGCGCCTTGCCGACGAGCTCCGAACAGTTGCGGTCGAGTTCGATGCCGATCATCAAGCCGCGGCCGCGGATCTGTGTGACACCGGAAACCTTTGCAAACTCATCGCGCAGCCGGCCCATGAGGTATTCGCCGGTGGAGGCCGCGTTTTCGACGAGGCGCTC
>JBIKKL010000336.1:0-5617 GCA_044360365.1 Burkholderiales bacterium
TTCGGAGAATCGCTTAATTTCTCGGGGTAGCGTCCCAAGCTGAGGCTGCCGGCAAAAGCAGCCAGTTGAGCCCGTTTGAACGGAACACGTGGCCGAACAATCACATCGAGCGTCCAGCGGCCATTGCCATCGACCGTGCCGAGCGGCTTGCTTGAGGCGGCGACAACTGCGCCGGTGCACTCTGCTAGCGTACGAATGAATGTGCTACCGCTCGTGCCAAGCGCGACATTGCTCCCCCAAACCGCAATCTCACACTGGCGAGCACCTGGAGCCTCGCTCAGTTCGAGGAAGTATTCGCGGACGGTCTGCGTGTCGATTAACGCATCGCCAATGCTGAGCCTGCCTGGATCTCCAGGTCCCAATAGGTGAATGCGCGAGACGCCATCGGTGGTCAAGGCTTCGCGCAGCATGCTCAAGGGATCGTCTCCCTCGTCGCCATCGCAGATCCAGGTTTCGATTGCAGGATCCAGCCCATCGATCAAGACGTTGAGATCCGACACGCCGATGTCGGCAATCAGTATTTCATGGGTTTTCGGCAAGACCATTCCAGAACTCCTGTGACGCATGTCGTTGGTTTGCTGGGTTACCCCGCATCCGGGGCAGGGGTGATGCCAGAAGGCTTGTGCACGACGACATTTGCTTAGGGCAGCCTTTGGGCCCGGCTTCTCCAAGTCGGGCTGCGCACACACAAAACATCTATCGGTCGGTGCGTTGCCTTTCTAGAACTGCCAAACAGTGCTCACTTTCTTTCGTCCCTCGCTATGCGGATCAAAGCAAGCTTACAAAAGTGGCGCAAATGATGGCAGAACAGATTGCACAAAACAAGCAAATAGAGCATAAAAGGCGATGCAAATGTTAACCTCCATCCGCGTCTCTTTGGCGACTGCCTCGCTCTACGAGGGCGAGGGCTGCGCGCGTTAGTGTTTTTGGTTCGAGGCATTGAGGCAGGGCTCTCATTCAGACATGTACCCGAGAAAGACAAAGATAGCTTCGATGTCCTTCACGCGTGCCTTTGCACCGCGACTCGCCCCTATGTTTGCCTTGGCGGCATTGGGGCTGTCATGGCATGCCTTTGCACTCGACATCCATACGATCGCGCTGAGCGATACCGCGATGGCCGTGTGCGATGCGCCGCGCGGTGTTCCACTCGGTATTGAGAAAAGTGCGCCGGAGCGCGCGCCGGGAGAAGACCAAGCGCTCGCGATGCAAGATCACAGCGGCACGGTTGCGAACGCGGCAGCTTCGATGGTCGATGCCTGCTCGCGCAGCCGAGGGGTGCGTGTAGGAGCACCGCTTAAAGCAACGACTCCAATGCCCGAGGAAGGCAGCGCCATACGGGGCGCGTCTGGTACGGGCTGGCTCTCGGAAGCAGGTTACCTCGTCACATCTTTGCACGTAGTCGAGGATCGCGCGAGGGTGATTGTTGTGAGTTCGCAGGGCCGACGCTACGCGGCGACCGTCGTAGATACGGATCGGGCCTCGGATATAGCGATCTTGGTCATGGACGCTTCGGTCCCGCGCCTTCGAACGCTCCCGCTGGCTGACCTCCCGCCCGTGCTTGGTGCGCCGATATCGATCATCGGCTATCCCATGCCCAGGGTGCTCGGTATTTCACCAAAGTTCCAGGCGGGCGCCGTGTCCGGGCTCGGTGGCGCGCGCGACGATCCCAGGTTTCTTCAGATTGCGGCAACCGCGTTTAGGGGGCACAGCGGGAGCCCGGTGATCGATCGCTCCGGGCGGGTCATCGGCATGATCACGTCGCGGGTCTCGGCCATCGGCGACGAGCGCGTGGCGAATCTTGCGCTGGCGATCAAAACTGAACCGATCGCGCAATTGCTGGCACGGGTGGGCGCGGGAGCGTCAAGCCCACTGGCCTCTCGCGCTCTTGGCACGCAGAGCGCTGGGGTTCCAGAAATGGCGCACGCGGTATTTTTGGTCTACTCGCTGGCGGACGACGCAGCGATGGATTCCAGCGCCAACGCGCAAGTGCCGAGTTCGCCTTAGCCCGTGCTTCCCGCGCCTGCGGCTATGCCAACACCGCACAGCTTTCAATCGCCACTCGAACCATGTTGTCCATGATGCATTGTTTTCAGAAATGATCGTTTGACGCAGATCCGATCGTGAGTACTTCACCCGACAACGACTACCCGTATTACCGCGTCCAATGCGAACGGTGCACCGAGCGGTGGCACTTGTTCCCGTTTCGAACGCTGTACCTGTATGCACGAAGGAATCTCGCGTTTGCGGCGGCTCGTAGATCGCTCGGATGGTGCTTCGCTTGCGCGCGGCCAACCGTCGTTGAGGGGCATCGATCTTACGTAGATGTTGCCCGAGAGATCGATAGCGTGCGTGAAGAGCGCCGTAGCATCCGCGGCGTTGGCCTTGAACGCTTCGTCAACCGTGTTCGCACACTTTTTGATGCTGCGCATCACGAGGAGATGGCCTTTCTGGATGCGCGGGAACTCTTGCTCACCCGCTTGGCCGATGCGCTGCGTAATCGCGAATCCGCGCCACGTTGCCTCGAATGTGGTTCGGCATCGATATTGGCGCTGGGCGATTGGGGCAGTCTGGAGGAGGGGCGGCTCCCTTTGACTCATCCCGAGTGTGGGGGCGGGCTGACGTTCTTCGAAGCAGGCTGTGACGCCTCTGGCGAGGAGCGCACGGTGTTGCTTGACACCGAGGGGCTCCCTTACCTGAACGGCAAAACGCTCTTGCACAGATCTGCAGCCAGATGAGGGTTATGGGTGCGACGCCCGAGGCCGGGCGGGGTGTGTATCCCTGCTGGGAGATGGACGGGTCCCGGCGCTACGGGCAGGCCTCAGGGCTGCAGGATTCGCGCGTGCCAGGTAGGCCCGTCATGCAACATTATTTAACGTGTCTGAATTTGAGGCGGGAGCAAACGTGCAGCGTTCGAAACTTAGCGTGGTAGGCAGCTCGCCTCGATCGAGTCGTGACCAGGGCGGTGAGCGGCAAAGTGCCGAGGCGCACGCTCTGGGTGACATCTTGAATCGATATTGCGGGCACCTGCTGCGTGAGGCGGGCGAGACAGTCGTGCCGCTGCGAGGCGATCAACTCGGCGCAATGCTTGTCTCCGTGGAAGAGGTGTATGTCCCGAGGCGGGTGGTGCTGGGGGGCGAGCCTGCTATGACATGGACGCCCGTTGTTGACGATGTCGACGATGTTGACACGGGCGAGGCGGTGCAGCCGGGCACTTCCTGCGAGATCGCGCTGACGACAGCGCTTGATCGATACCGGCGGCTGCTTGTGGTGGGCGAGCCAGGTAGTGGAAAGTCGACACTTCTTCAGTACTTGGCGGCGATTTACGCTAAAGGCCTCGTTTCCTGCGCTGATCAGCCCCTTCGACACGCCGGGCTGCCCGAGGAGCGTTTACTGCCCATTTACGTGCGGCTGGCCGAGTTCGCTGCCTTCCTGGGTGAGGCGAAGCGCGGATGGGTCAGTCGCGCGCTGTTCGGATTCCTGACATCGAGCCCGCCCGCGACGGCCACCGCCGACACGTGTTTTCTCATGCGTTGCCTGGAGTCTGGCGAAGTGCTGCTCTTACTCGATGGGCTCGACGACATTCGTGACCGCTTGCGTCGCCAGCGGGTCCTGCGTCTGATTTCGGAATTCGTCCATGGCTACCCGACGTGTCGCATCGTCGTGACCTCGACAGCGCTTGGTTACAGTGAGGTCGGCGGGCTGGGGGGCGACTTTCAGCGGGCTACCCTGTCTGCGTTGCGGCGTGATGATGCGATGGAGGATCTGCTTGCCCGCTGGGAGGCGTTGTCCGGGAGATCGCACGCCGAGCAGCGCGATCGAAGCAGCACGCGTCGCGATCAAGTCAGTTCGACAAGCCCGATGCTGCCGAGCTCCATGGCGCCCCCGACATTGGCCTATACAGCCGCCGAGCTGGCCTGGCTTCCACTGGAAGTTTCGGTCGATGCGCTAAACACCAACGGCATCAGCGCGAAACGGGCGCTTTGCGAGGCTTGGGTCTGCGCCTGCCGCAGGCAGGGGGGCGGTGGGTCCGAGCCCAGTGAGCTAGACCACCTTGCGGGCGTCGAAGGGCTGCTCCAAGCGCTTGCTTTGACACTGCACGAACATCCCGAAACCCGGGTAGACCCGGAGTATCTGCTGTCCTTCGCCCGCGACTTCCTCGCTGCTCAGTCGGGGACGGCCGCGGGCGCTCACGTGACGCTCGACAGCTTGTTGTATGCGGTTCAGCACAAGTCGCGCATCCTGGTACGGCGCGCCAACGGCTGTTACGTCTTTGCATTTGGCCCGATTGCACGCTACTTGGCGGCGCGAGCGGTGGCGGTTCGGCCGGACTACATCGCCTACACATTGGCTCGTGTCGGCTACCCCGAGTGGTCGGAGGTCATCGCGTTCGAACTCGATTACCTCAAAGCGCACCATCCCGAGCGCTTCGAGGCCTTGGCCAGCGCTTTCGTCGAAATGATGCACGAGAGCGATGACCGATGCGTGGCGGGTATCGCCGCTATCGTCGCGCATGACGCATCGATTTTTCAGGGAGCTATACGCGAGGCTGTCAAAGCCCGGCTGGCCGATGCGTTGACGCGCTCAGAACGCGCGGGGAAGTGGTCCAGCGCGATTGCATTCATCAGAGATGATCTCAAGGGCACGCACACGACCGACCACCGAGTGCGCCTTCAATCGGCCTTGGGCAGCCTTGGGTGGCGGCGCTTTCATAGCGCGGTGCATGGCGAGCCCGAGTGGACGCTTGTGCCAGAGGGGCGCTACTGGACTTCGCTGCCCCACTACGATGACCTGGTCGACGATGTGAGCGCAGTGGTGGGGGATTTCGCCGTTGAATCCTGCGAGCCCAGCGAGCTGTTCGAGGGTCGTGAGGTTCGAGTCCATGTGGGTGCGTTCGCGATCTCGCGTGCACCGATTACCAATGCACAGTACCGGCTGTATATCGAAGCGACGGGCGCCGCCCCGCCCCAAGGGTGGGTACAGAGTGAGCCACGTCCCGGCAGCGAACTGCATCCCGTTACCCGCGTGACTTGGCATGATGCCCAGGCATATTGCCGCTGGCTCGGTGCGCGCATAGGGTCGCGCGTTGCGCTTCCCTCCGAGGAGCAGTGGGAGAAGGCCGCACGCGGTCGCGTCGACAAGCGCGCCTACCCTTGGGGTCGACGATTCAGCGCTTACCGGTGCAATGCGGCTGCCGCGGGTATCGGCACGACCACGCCGGTTGGCGCGTTCCCCGAAGGAAATTCTCCTTACGGCTGCGTCGACATGGTCGGCAACGTGTGGGAGTGGACGGCAACGAGCCTTGCCGCCCGCGAGGCGGATGATCTCTTTCCGTTCTACTTCTCGGATTTCCCGGGCGCTGAGACAACCGAGCCGGCGAAAGTGCACGCGGACTTCTTTCGTGTCATCAAGGGCGGCGGCTATGCTGCCTCCTCGGCGATGACCAGTTGTGCCAGCCGTCACTGGGGTCTGCCCGATCAAGGCTATGCGGATGTCGGATTCCGCGTCGTGGTGCTTCGGGGCGATCCGGAGTAGGCGCGGCCGTGGGTTAGGGCAAGGGATCCGAACGCTCGCGAGCCACATTCGCCGGTGGCGCCGCGACTTTCCCCCGTGAGCAGAT
>JBIKKL010000337.1:0-5614 GCA_044360365.1 Burkholderiales bacterium
GAAGACGTTGAGCTTCACGCTGCCGCCGATGACGGTATCGACGTCCTTCGTGAGCGCCGCCGGGAACGTCGGCAGGATGTCGTCCGGATCGTTCGCGCTCGCCCAATCGATGCGCTGGGTTCCCACCGTACCGTTCGCGGCAGTCCCCCGGTTGAGCAGGACCGTCCCCGACGCTTCGAAGATCAAGCCGTCGATGCCCTGCAGCGACGCGTTGCTAAGGTTGATGGCAAGACCGAGGAAACTCGTCTGATCGCCAGCGGTCAACCCGCCCGGACGCACGATGCCCATGGTGATGCTGCCGCCGCTCAAGCTGAATCCGATGGCGGCCCCCAGATCGATCACGTCATCGGTCGGTGTGGCGGTGTTGTTCGTGTTGAGCGAGCCGCCCACGCCGACGAAGAGATTGAGGTTGCTCAGCGTGAGCCCCATGACCGCGGCGTTGTTCAGCGTCCCATTGACCGCCCCCGGCAGGTTCGTATTGCCTGTCGAAACGTTGCTCGTGCCCTGCGCCATCGTGAAGCTGGCCGTGCCGACGACGAAGCCGAAGATGTCCAGCGATGCCGAACCCTCGATGCGCATGTCCACGCCCGAGGTCAGTCCGGCGCCGAAGTCCGGCAACAGCGAAGTAGATACGCTGCCCCAATCGATCTTCTGCGCTGCCGGCGTACCGTTCGCGGCTGTCGCCTTGTTGACCGAGACCGTTCCGGCGGCAGTGAACTTCAGTCCTTCGATGCCGACGAGTGTCGCGCCCGCAAGACCGATCTCGAGCCCCATGTAACTCGTCTTGTCCTGGGCGCCGATGCCGCCGGGGCGCACGATTGCCATCTTCACCGAGCCGCCGACGATGTTGAAGCCCACGGCCCCTGCCGTATCGATCCCGACGGTATCGAAATCGAACCCTGGCCCCGGTGTCTGGTCCAGACTGCCGCCGACACCCGCGAACAGATTGAGATTCGAGAGCGTGACCGAGAGCGTCGTCGCGTTGACGAGCACGCCGTTCGTGCCGATCGCCGGGTTCCCCGTCGCGACATCGCCGTTGCCCTGCGACATGCTGAAGTTGGCTGTCCCCACGACGAGACCGAACACATCCAGTACGGCAGAACCGTCGATCTGCAGGGACACCGACGACGTCACACGATCGCTGAATGCCGGAAGCAGATCGTTGGGATCGTTCGCCGCACTGGTGGCCGAGAACCAGTTGACGCGCTGGGTCGACACCAAGCCCGCGGCATCGATTGCGCGATTCACAACCACGCTGCCGCGTGCGATGAACGTGAGGCCATCGACCCCGACGAGTTCCGCACCGTCCAGGCCCACTTCCATGCCGGTGTAGCTGCGCAGATCGCCGACCGCACCGGGCTTCACCATCGCGATCCGTACCGAGCCGCCGGTCACCGAGAAGCCGACTGCACCCGCCGTTTCGACCGTCGCATTCGAAGTGTTCCCGGACAGCTTGCCGCCCGCGCCGGCGAATGCATCCAGTCCGGTCAGGGATATCGATACCAGCGACGCATTCGCCAGCGTGCCGAGCGTCGCATTGCCCGTGACGATGTTCGCCTTCGCAATGGTGAGGTCGAAATCCGTCACCTTGGCGACGAAGATGCCGAAGGCGTCTATACCGGCCGACGCATTCAGGATCTGGATCGACACGCCCTTGTCGATGTCGAGCGAGGGCAAGCCGCCTGCTGGTTGGGTCGATGCACCATCCCAGTCGATGCGTTCGCCATCGGTACGGCTGGTCAGGTTGAGCTTCGCATCCCCGGAGACGAACGCCTCGAAGCCGTCGATGCCGACCAGCGACGCATTGCCGAGCGTGACCTCGATGCCGGTGAAGGATTCCGTCCCCTTCTTCACCGACGCCATCGAGAAGCCGGCACCGCTCACCGAGAAGCCGATGGCGCCATCGGTTTCGATCGACTGACGACCTGCAGAAAGGTCGCCGCCCGTCCCGACGAAGAGCGAAGCGCCCGTCACCGTAAACGAGAGCACGTCGGCGGCGCTGAGGGTGCCGGCCGTTCCCAACAGCGCGTTGCCGGTGACCACGTCGGCCGTGCGCATCTCCAGGATCAGACCACCATCGGGAATCACCGCGATGAAGTTGCCTGGCCCGACGTCGATGGAACCGCCTGCGTCGACCCGCAACTGCTGAGCGCTGGTGATGTCGAGATCGGTCATGAGCGTGCCGGCGGCACCGGTGGTGGTCGCGACGTTCCAGTCGATGCGCTGCCCGCCCGCGACAGCCGGCTGGTTGAGACGCACCGTCCCGGACACCTGCAGATCCAACGCGCCGATTCCGACGAGCCCTGCCGCAGCCACTGACGCCTTGATTCCCGTGTACGTCTGCGCTCCGAGCGTCACCGACACCATCCCGAAGGATGCGCCGTTCACGAAGAAGCCCAGGGCGTTGCTGGTGTCGATCGCAGTCCGGTTGCCGTTGAAGGCTGCGTTGGCGCCGACGAAGAGGCTCGCACCGGTCACACTGAACGAAAGGATGTTCGCGCCGACGAGCGTACCGCCACCGATGTTCGCATTGCCCGTGGTGACATCCGCCGTCGCCACCTCGAGATTGATGCCGTTCCCACCGACGATCGCCACGACATTGCCGGGGCCGATGTTGAGCGAGCCGCTCGCGGTCAGGCTCAATTCCTGGGCACCGCCGATGCTCAGCCCATCCGGCAGCAGGTTGTTCGGATCGTTCTGGGCGTTGGTCGCGGCGGTCCAGTCGAAGCGCGGCCCGCCCACCACGCTCGTCTGGTTGAGCTTGACGGTACCCGAAGCGCGCAGGTCGACGGCCGAGATACCGACGAGCTGGGCATCGGTCACCGTGGCCTGAATGCCCGTGAACTTCGTCGTGCCGGCGGTCACCGAGGCCAGCGCGAAACTGGCGTTGGGCACGAGGAAGCCGATCGTGCCGTTCGGCGTGAGTATGTCGGTGCGGTTGCCGTTGAGCGATGCCCCGCTGCCGACGAAGAGCTTGGCGCCCGTCACACTGAATGCAACGATTTCGGCGTTGGCGAGCGTGCCGATCTGGGCGTTGCCGCTCACCACGTTGCCTGTGGCGATGTCGACCGTCATGGTGCCGCTCACCACAGCCACGACGTTGCCGGGCCCGATGTTGAGCGAGCCCGTGCCCGTGACGCTCAACTGCTGTGCGCTGGTGATGTTCAGGTCGGCGATCAGCCCCTGCGCGTCGTTCGCGCCCTGGCTGGCGGTCGTCCAGTTCAACCGCAATCCATCGACGCGACTGGACTGGTTGAGCTTCACCAGACCGGAAACCATTAGATCGACCGCGGAGATGCCGACGAGCCCTGCGTTCGTCACACCGACTTCGAGTCCGGTGTAGCTGTCCACGCCCTTGGTGACCGTGACCATCGTGAAGCTGACGTTGGCGACGCTGAATCCGATGGCGTTCGTCGTCACGATGCTCTGGCCATCGGCCGACAGTTCGCCGCCGCTGCCCACGAAGAGGCTCGCCCCGGTGACCCGATAGGAAATCACCTCGGCGCCGACGATGGTGCCGATGCCGGCCACCCCCGAGACGACGTCCATCGTCACGCGCTGCAGCACCATGCCGCCGGGCTGGATGATCGCGATGACGTTGCCGGGGCCGATGTTGAGCGCGCCGCCGACTTCGAGGACGAACTCCTGTTCCTTCGTGATCGCGAGCGCCGGGATGGCATCGCTCGGATCGACGCCGATTGCCGTCGCGGTGACCCAGTCGATGCGCTGCGCATCGAGGCGACTCGTCTGATTGAGCTTGACCGCACCGGACGCCCTGAGATCGAGTTCGCCCAGCCCGACGAGCGTGGCATTCGCAATCGAGGCTTCGACGCCGCGGTAGCTGTCGGTGCCTGCTGTCACGGAACTCATCTGGAAGGACGCGTTGATCGCTGCAGCACCGACGGCGCCGTTCGGCGTCAGTACCGAGTTGCGATCGGAGGAAAGCTGACCGCCGGAGCCCACGAAGATCTTGGCCTGCGTCACGCCGACCGAAAGGACGTTCGCATTCGTGAGCGTGCCGATGGCGGCGTTGCCCGTGATCACGTTCATCGTGGTGATGCTGAGCGTGAGTCCGTCGGCGGGCACGACCGCGATCACGTTGCCGTCGCCGATCTCGAGCGAACCGCCCGCACGCACTCGAAGTTCCTGCGCCGAGGTGATGTCGAGATCCGGAATGATTTCGTTCGGATCGTTGTTTCCGACGCTCGCGGTGGCCCAGTTGATGCGCTTGCCGTCGAGACGGCTCGACGTATTCAGCGAGACGGTGCCCGTAACTTCGACGTCCACCGCATCGATGCCCAGCAGCGCCGCGCGCGCAACGCTTGCCCGCACTGCGGTGTAGGAATCCGTGCCGGGCGACGCCTGAGTGACCGACACCATCGTGAACGAGGCGCCCTGCACCAGGAATCCGAGCGAGTCCGCATCGGTGACGATCGACTGTCGATTGCCCGCGAGTGCGCCGCCGGTACCGAGGAACAGACTGGCGTTCGTCACGGTGAACGAGAGGACGCGCGCCCCCGCCAAAGTGCCGATCGTTGCATCCCCGCTGACGACATCCATCGTCGCGATCTGAAGGACGAGCCCGCCGGTCGGAATGACCGCGACCGCCTTGCCGTTGGCGATGTCGATCGATGCGCCGCCACGCAGACGCAGCTCCAGGCCGGACGTGAAATCGATCGTCAGATCCACCGCGACCGGGAGTGCGCTGCCCGGATTCACGAGATCGTCGTTGCCGTCCGCGTCGAAGTCGAAGGCGGTGGTCCAGTCGAGGCGAGTCGTGCCCGCAGAAGCGGAGTTCACGTCCAGGGCGGAGACGGTGAATTCGGCATCGATGTCGCTGAGACCCAGGTTCACGTTCCCTGCGACGACCACGTTGCCCATCTTCAACGCCGTCCAGCTGCGCGCGTCGCCCAGCTTCGACAGGCTCGCCAGGCCCAGCGATCCGGACACCGTCAGGTGCGCGAGATCGTCGACATGCACCCCGATGCCGCTCACCTGCAGCGCCACCGTCAGCAGATCCGCCCCCGTCAGCAACGCTCCGTTGCCCGCCCCATCGACATCCGCCGTCACCGTGCGCTTCACCACCGCGAACGACGCCGTCCCCGCCAGCTTCACTTCGCCCAGCGTCAGGAACACGTTGTTGATCGACACGTCGTTCGCCGTGTTCGCATCGAAGTCCGGATCGTAGGTGTACGACCCCGTCCCCGTGAACGTCCCGCTCACCCGCAGTTCCAGATCCGCCCCGAAGTCGATCGACAGGTCCTGCGCCACCGGCAGCGCATCCCCCGGGTTCAGCACGTCCTTGACGTTGTCGCCATCGAGATCGAAGGCCGTGGTCCAGTCCAGACGCGTCGCGCCGACGCCCGCGAACTGATTGACGTCGAGCCCCGCGACCGTGATCTGCGCCGTCACCCCGGAGAGGCCCAGGTCCACGTCGCCGCTGACCACGACGTTGCCCATCTTCAAGGCCGTCCAGCTGCGTGCGTCGCCCACCTTCGACAGGCTCGCCAGGCCCAGCGATCCGGACACCGTCAGGTGCGCGAGATCGTCGACATGCACCCCGATGCCGCTCACCTGCAGCGCCACCGTCAGCAGATCCGCCCCCGTCAGCAAC
>JBIKKL010000338.1:0-5593 GCA_044360365.1 Burkholderiales bacterium
AAGCCCATGTCGCTCGCCCGGCCTGAAACCTGCCCCGCACACCTTGCGCCAGTCGAAGCCCTCGCCCGAATCGGAAACCCGAACCCGTGCGTACTTGTGCAGACGTCCGTCCACTTCGAGCTCGATGCGGATGGAACCCTCGGTCAGCATGCGCAGCCGCTTGGCCCGCAGTTCGATGAAGCGGTCCGCACCGTCCTGCGCGGATTTGATCCCGTAATCGAGCTGCAGCAATCCGTGATCGAGGGCGTTCTCCAACAGTTCCGACAGAATCACGAACAGGTCGGCGCGGTGCCGCTCGCGCATCCCCATGCGCTCCATCGAGCCGGTAAACTGGGCGACCACGTCGGTGCTGCGCAGATCCTCGCACGACAGCTCGATCCGCAGATCCCAGTTCGGCGCGTGATCGGTGTGCGATCCAGCACCGGCGCGCTTTCCGCCGCGCTGGGATCCCTCGTGATACCTGCAATCGACTACCACAAGCGACAGGTCGTCGTGCGCGGGGTTTCCTGCCAAATGGCGATTGAGTGCGGCATTGATGGCCGTCATCCGCTGGTCGCGGGATGCTCCCGCTGCCGCGGCGATCAATCCATCGATACCGAATCCGTCACCACAAGGGCCTTGAGCCTCGATGACGCCATCCGAGCACGCGATAAGCTGGGCATCGACCGGTAACGGCACTCGTTCGACGATATCTTCCAGTGCGCTTTCGTCGAGTATGCCCAGGGGCAGATTCCTCGACGGCAGTTGCTGCACCGGGTTCCCCCCGCCGTCCAGCAGGACGACCGGCGGATTACCGCCGTTCCATACGCCGACGACGCCTTCGCGTGCGTCGATGGCGACGAACGTAGCGGCGACGAACCGACCTACCGGCAACCATTCGCGTACCTTGCGGTTCACTTCGCGCACGATCGTAGGCAGTCCGAAGCCCTTCTCTGTCATCGCATAGAACGGCTGCACCACGGGCATGACACCCAACGATGCGGCGAGCCCATGCCCCGTGCCGTCGGCGAGGAGCACGTGGAGCACGTTGCCGGGCGTGCGCGCTGCTGCGATCACGTCGCCGGATAGATGCGAAGCCGGCGTGATGCGATACTCGATCGCCGCATCGCGCAGCTTGTCGGTCTGCACGAGACGCTGCATCAGGTGGCTCGCAACCTTCTGCTCGTCCTCGGCGGCCTGGAAGTATCGTTCGAGTGCAGCTCGCTGGCGGGCATTCTCCCGCTGCAGACTCAGCGCACGCGAAGCGGCACGAAGCTTGGCCCGCAGCAGTTCGGCAGAAATCGGCTTGGTGAGATAGTCGTCGCCGCCGGACTCGATGGCCTGCGCGAGCCCACCCTCGACATCGTAGGCAGTCACGTAGATGACGGGCACCCAGCGCGAGCCCTGCAACGCCCGAATCTGCGCCGTCGTCTCGAAACCATCCATGACGGGCATGCGAATGTCCATCAGGATGAGATCGGGCTCGCTTTGCTTGAAGCAATCGATCGCTTCGGCGCCGCTGCGCGCAAGGATGGCCTTGTGCCCCAACCGGGAAACAAGGCGACTCAACAGGCGCAGGTTGTTCTCGACGTCATCGACGACGAGAACGGTCAGCAGATCTTCCGCGAGCCCGTCGCGGGGGGCATTCATCGCATCGGGAACAGCTTGCCGAAGTTGGCGATGTCGAGCACCTGCTTCACGGCACCGCGGCAGTTCGTGATCGCCACGCGCTTGTTCGTGGCCCCTGCCCGCTCCTTGAGGATCAGAAGCATGCCGAGCGCGGAGCTGTCGAGATACTCGACCCCGCCCATGTCGATCTCGAGCTCGCGCACGTCGGAAGCGCCCAGGGGCGCCTCATAGCTCGTTTTGAAGTCGCGATGCGATCCGAAATCGAATCGCCCGTTGAGCACGATCTTCGCGATTCCGGCATTGGTACGAACCTGGGTCTGCATTTCGATTGTCGCCTGTAGTAACTGTTTCCCTCGGGATTAACGGCACAGGAAAAACGCCCCTGAAGGGGGCATGCACCGTCATCGAGACATTATCGGCGCTCAGACCCGAATCGCGCTCACGCCACGGCCGTGAAGCACTCGCTTCGCCATGTCGTTCAACGACACGATCTCATCGACGCCGCCCAGCGCGATGGCTTCCTTGGGCATGCCGAACACGATACAGCTCGCTTCGTCCTGGGCAAAATTGGTCGCCCCGGCCTGCTTCATCTCGAGCATGCCGGCAGCGCCGTCCTTGCCCATCCCCGTGAGGATCACGCCGATGGCGTTGCGCCCCGCGCAGTTCGCCGCGGAACGGAACAGTACGTCCACCGACGGCCGGTGCCGGTTGACCGGCGGCGCCTGGGACAGTTCGACGACGTAGTTTGCACCGCTGCGCGCGAGCAACAGGTGCGAATGTCCCGGTGCAACATAGGCGTGACCGGGCAGCACGCGCTCCCCGTGGACCGCCTCGGCGACCGAGATGCGACACAATCCGTTCAGCCGCTCCGCAAAGGGCCGGGTAAAGGCTTCGGGCATGTGCTGGGCGATCAGGATGCCGGGACAGTCGGGCGGCATCTGGGCAAGGAATGCCTTGATTGCCTCCGTGCCGCCGGTCGAGGCGCCGACGATGATGACTTTTTCGGTCGAGGCAATCCGGCTTCGCACCGGCGCCAACACGGCGTCTGCCGTCAATACCGGCGCCGGGCTCGGCAGGGCTCGGCGCACGCGCGCCACGCGCGCCGTGCGGATTTTTTCGGCAATCTCGTCGGCGTATTCCTGCAATCCGCTGCTGATGCCGACCTTCGGCTTGGAAACGTAGTCGATCGCACCCAGCTCGAGCGCCCTGAGGGTTACCTCCGAGCCGCGCTCGGTGAGCGTCGACACCATCACCACCGGCATCGGGCGCAAACGCATGAGACGCTCGAGAAAATCGAGACCATCCATGCGCGGCATTTCGACGTCGAGCGTGAGCACGTCGGGATTCTTCTGCTTGATCATCTCGCGCGCCACCAGCGGATCGGGCGCGGCCCCGACCACTTCCATGTCCGGCTGTTCGTTGATGATCTGCGTCAACAGGCTGCGCACGAGCGCAGAGTCGTCGACCACCAGTACGCGGATCTTCCTGCCCGCCTCGCTTTGCATCCTGGCCTGCATCAATGCTCCCCGATGTTTCGATACAAGGTTTCGTTCGCTCGCTGCTGCAAACCCGCTTAGAAGAGCTCGACGTCTCCGCCCACCGGCTGCACCTCGATGCGCCGAACATACTCGCGCTCGCGCTGAAGGATCGTCTGGTTGTGCATGTCCCGAATCATCTTCAGACGCACTCGCCCAGAGTCGGGGTAGTAGTACACCTTGCGGGCATAGTCGTGCGCGAGATCCTGTGCAAGCACGGGAATGCGCTCGGTGGCGAGAAACTTCAGCACGAACTCGGCATTACGCGAACCGACGTTCGTCACCGTGAGATTGCGCAATACGTTGCCGCCGCCGAACACCTTCGCTTCGAGCGAATTGCGGCGCGCTCCCATCTTCACGATCTCGTTGATCAATACTTCCATCGCATAGGTGCCGTAGCGCGCGGGGGCCCCAAGCAGGTTGTCGCCCTCGCGGCCGGCGTCGGGCAGCATGAAGTGATTCATGCCGCCGATGCGTGCGCCCGGATCGCGAATGCAGGCGGCGACACAGGATCCAAGGACTGTGACCAGCACCAGATCCCGGCCGGTAATGAAGTACTCGCCCGGCAGGATCTTCGCGGCCTGCATGTTGAGCTGCCGATCCCAATAGACGTTGGGCGCCGTCCCTGTCCCGAACTCGTGGTGATCGTTTCGATGGCTGGCGTGATGACTCATGTGCGCACGGCTCCCGATGCGGGACCCACCGGTTCGTAGACCGTCTTGCCGAGCGAACGAAACATGTCTGTACAGTGGTACAGCCCTTCGGAGTGACCGACGAACAACAGCCCGTCCGGGTGCAGCATGGGCCGGAAACGTTCGATGATCTTTCTCTGGGTCGGCTTGTCGAAGTAGATCAGCACATTGCGGCAGAAGATCGCATCGAACGGACCACTCACCTGCCACGAAGGATCGAGGAGGTTGAGCCGTTCGAACGTCACCAGCTCGCGCAACTCGCGGCGCACCTTGACCTGCCCGTCGTTCTGACCCGTTCCCCTGAGGAAGAATCGCCGTACCCGATCTTGACCGAGCTTCTCGATTCTCTCCGTCGCATAGACACCCCGGTCCGCCTTGCCGAGCACGGTCGTATCCAGATCCGTGGCAACAATCTGCCCCGGCGGCGTCCAGATCGAGAACGCTTCGACGAGCGTCATGGCGAGCGAGTACGGTTCTTCCCCCGTCGACGACGCAGTACACCAGATGCGCACTCGTCGCTTTGCTGCCCATGTCGGAAGATGCTTCGCAAGGATCTCGAAATGATGCGCCTCACGGAAAAAGGCGGTGAGATTCGTGGTCAGCGAGTTGATGAACTCTTCCCACTCGGCTTCCGGGCCGCCATGTTCGAGCATGTCGAGGTAGGCCTGGAAGCTGTCGAGATTCACCACGCGCAAGCGCCGGGCGAGCCGACTGTAGACCATCTCCTGCTTCTGACTGCTGAGCGAGATTCCGGCGCGCGCGTAGATGAGGCGCCGGACGCGATCGAAATCCGCTGTAGTGAATCGAAATTCCCGATGCTGCGCCGGCACTGCCACACTGCTGCTTTGAGGCACGCGTTTCGCCTTAGTCCATGTTCGCGCTGTTCTGGGCGACGAGACCGGCGGCGCTTCCAGGACTGGATCCGAGTTCGGAGAGAATTTCAGTGACCTGACGCACCGCGCCAGCACTTCGGGCCAGGGTGAGTCCGACCTCTTCGACGAGAAGCGCTCCGGCCTCGATCTTCTGGACGGTGTCGCTCAGGAGCGCATGCAGTTCCCGGGTCGCCGATTCGCTGCGGTTGAGCAGCGTGCGTATCTCTCCAGCGACCAACGCGATGTCGTAGCGTCCGTCGTCTTCACGGCTCGCTTCGAGCGCCGCATTGAGCGCAATGAGGTTCGAGTCGAGAGCCACGCCTTCGATGATGCCGAGGACTTCCGCGATGCGCTTGGAACTGTCGTTGCACAAGCGCGCGAGCTTGCGATTGTCCCCGCCGATCAGCTTGGATACTTCGCCGATGGATTCGAGCGAGCGCCGGATGTCGACCATCGTATGCTCGAAGCCGGCTTCGCGCCTCGCCTGGCCGGTACCCGCGCCGAAATCGGCGAAATAGATGTTGCCTACTCGCTGTGCCTTGCTCATGGATTGCCTTGGCTCCTGATCTGATTCGAGCGCCGCCCGCAGGCCGAGCGATGGATACCGGTTTACTGTGCCTCGGACTGCCGGTGCGGCGGGACGCGGATTATTCGAAATTTATTGCGGCAGGGGCCCAGCGATCTTGAGCGAATCAAACCTCGCCACGACGCAAAGGATGCGGCTCCGGCTCTAGAACTCAGCCCATTCGTCATCGGTCCCGGTCTTGGCGGGCTTGGGCGCCCGCAAGACCGGGGTTCCCGCGTTCGGCAGCACCGCGACCTGTGTCGAGGGCTGTCCGGCCGAAGACTCGCGGCTCGACATCGACGGTGCGCTCGCCGATGCCGT
>JBIKKL010000339.1:0-5590 GCA_044360365.1 Burkholderiales bacterium
CCTCGTAGGCCGCCTGCAACCCGCGGTTGTTCAACAGCGCGACCTGAACTGCCTCGTCCACGCCCAAGGGTCTGACCAGAAGTTCGGCGACCCGCTGTTCGATACGGCCCCGGTCTGCCGGTTGACGATCCCACGCCAGTTGCACCGAGGTGCCGAGTCGATCGCCCGCAACTTTCTGGACCGCGCCGAAACCGCCATCCGTGGTGAAGGATGCGCAGCCGGTCAAACCGATCGCAGTCAGAACGGACAGCATCACACGGCCGCGGCTTGTTCGCGCAAGCCGCGGCGCATTGCGTTCTCGCATCATCGCGTCCCCTCAATGAGTTTTGTGGGCAGCGCCCGGCGCAGGCACAGGCGTGACAGAAGTGCCCGACGCGGGCGCAGTCACCTCAGGCTGCTGCGCCTCGCGCGCGTAGGCACGCCAGCCGCCGATACGGTTGACCGTTTCGTTGGCCTCGCTCCACGGCACGAGCTTGTCTTCGCCGAGCCGGCGATAGTTCGCGAGCGGCGACTGATAGGTGACGTCGGGCACCCGAGCCTGTGGATCAAGTGGGTCGGGGCGCGGCTCGCGACCGGGCGCACCCGCTGCCTGAGCGACGGCCGCCGACATGAGCAGCGTCAATGCGATGATCCCTCGCACTCGAGGGCGAACAAGAGAATGAGCCATGATGACCTCGCGACAACTCGACAAGTGAGCTCGCGCCGCTGGTGTCCTGCGTCAGAACTTCTCTGAACGAGAGCGCCGGTACCGATGCGCAATGCGTCATCGGACCTCTGACTCAGGACATTGAAGGCACAAGCGGGGAGTCAACGCGACGCGCGCCATGAGATCGGTACGGATATGCTACCCATCGGCTGGGCCGAAGGCACCCGCACAGCGCTACGGCGGAACGCCGCGTCAGGCGAGGATCTCGCGCGGAGGTCGGTCGAGGCCGTCCGGAAGATGCGACTGCACCGGCACGGTCGATGGCGAAGGAATCGCCTGGACGAATTCGGGCTGCCGGGGAAACTGCATGTTCGCAGGGAATCCCATCACCGAGCAGCACGCTGCGCATGCACTGCAGCTGAACTGACCGAGCACTGATACCAGGCCACCGCCGTCGTGGAACGTGCTGTCGCGGTCCGATCCGTCGCCGTCACCCAACGCAGCGTGTACGGAAGACGGATGCTGTTCGCCATGATCATGGGCGTGAGCCGATGACTTTCCGGCATGGTCTGCCTCGACGCCCTGCATCATGCGCGTGTGGCTTGGACCGCAGAACGTCATCAGGGAAGCCGCCATGCCCTGTACCGGCATGGCAAACACCATGACCCAAAGAAGGACGGTACGCAAGATCGGCTTCATCGGCTTAGTGTAGTCGAGCAATTCTCGTTCGTGCAACATGCGTCGGCGTTGCGGAAACGACTGAACGCGCTGCCCCGGCGTGAAATCTGTCAAACAAATTAACCGCCCTGATCCGATACGAAGCATTCTCGGATTTGCGGCTGTTGAAGCTGTAGTTGCGCAGGCTCGCGGAGCGAGTCAATGGCTCGACTCAAGCCACGGGCAGATGATTCGCGCTCTATTCCAAAAAGGGCGAAGATGGTCACTGCGTCCATCGGAAGAATCGCTATTCACGATTTTGTATCGCAGCGTAACAGTTCGCTCTTCGAAACGCTGCGACACCAAACGCACCCTTGCAAGCAATGCTTCGGTTACACCTTTGCGCTTCAATCGAGGCGTGCAGCGGCCTGCGAGCGTAGGCTCACCCGACTTGAGCTCGTGATCCATTGATTCTTCGCAAGCCGAGCGCATCCGTGCACCGATAGGATCGACCCTGAACAACAAGATCCAAAAAGGAACCCAAGCATGAGCCTGGTCCAAGCCCAATCGCTCACGAAGAACTACCTCGCCGGAGACGTGATCGTGAACGCCATACGCGGCGTCGATTTTGCGATCGAGCCTGCTTCGTTCGTCTGCTTCGTCGGCCCCTCCGGCAGCGGCAAGAGTACGCTGCTCAACATGATCGGCTGCCTCGACCGTCCGAGCGAAGGATCGCTCAGCGTACTCGGCACCGAAGTGGCGGCGCTCGACCGATCGGCCGCAGCCAATTTCCGCGGCACCAACATCGGCTTCGTGTTTCAGGATTTCAATCTTTTGCCCGTCTTGACGGCCTATGAGAACGTCGAGTATCCGCTCGTGATGGTGCAACGCTGGAAACCCGAAGATCGCCGCAAACGGGTGATGGCCATGCTCGAGGCCGTCGGCGTTGCGGATCAGGCCAACAAATATCCGGGCCAGTTGTCCGGCGGGCAGAAACAGCGCATCGCCGTCGCCCGCGCTCTGGTATCGAAAGCGCAACTGGTGCTTGCGGACGAACCCACCGCCAATCTCGACCACGATACGGCGATCCGCATCATCAGCCTGATGAAGAGCATGTGCGCGGAGTTCGGCACGACCTTCGTCTTCTCCACCCACGACCCAAAGATCATGGCCGAAGCGGAAACGACCTTCACGCTCGAAGACGGGCGCTTGCTTCGCACCGATCACTAGGACCTTCACCCATGGGCAACATCCTCAAGATCGCTGCACGCAACCTGATGCGCTATCGGCGCAGAACGCTCCTCACTTCCGCACTGGTCGTATTGGGCATCGTTTCCGTCATGGTGTTTGTGGCCATCGCCGGTTCGTTCAAAACCATGATGGTCGGCCAGATCACCGATTCGATGCTCGGCCACGTGCAGGTACACCGACGCGGCTACGTTGCCTCGATCGATAGCTTGCCGAACAATCTCAACATGCCCCCCTCGCTCGTCGAGAAGGTGGGCGCCGCTTTATCCGCCATGGACGGTATCGATGCCTGGGCTCCCCGCATCAAGTTCGGCGGCGCGTTCAGCAACTTCGCCGAAACCACGAACATACGCGTCGTCGGCATCGACCCCGCGCGTGAGGTCACCGTCACGCCGTTGTTGGCCGGGCGCATCCGTGGCGGCCCCACGGAAGGCACGTTCCTGCGGCGAGGCGAGATCCTTGTCCCGGCCCTCCTGGTGCGTGGCATGCAGGTCAAGATCGGCGACTCGGTGGTGCTGATCGCGACCAACAAAGACGGATCGGTGAACGGCAAGACCCTGGTGGTGCGCGGCGAACTGGAGAGTGCAACGGGGCCTGGTGGACGCGACGGCTACGTGCACATCGAAGACGCCCGGGAGTTGCTGCGAATGTCGAACCCGGAGGTTAGCGAGATCGCGATTCGCCTGAAGGTGCCGGAGGATGCCGAGCGCATGGCCGCTACGCTGACTACAGCGCTCGGGGCCGTCAAGGGCAAGGCCGACCCCGCGCAGAAAAAAGCCGCAGGCGGCATGGGGCTGGAGGTACACCCCTGGCAGATGCTGACCCCGTTCAACAACATCGCAAAGATGATCGACTTGATGACCCTGTTCATCAAGATCATGCTCGTGTCGATCGTGCTTATCAGCGTGATGAACGTGATGGTGATGGCCGTGTACGAGCGGATCCGTGAGATCGGCACGATCTCGGCCATCGGTACGCCACCTCGAAGCGTGCTGTCGCTCTTCGTCGCCGAAGGGTTGATTCTCGGTGTGCTGGGCGCCGTCGTGGGGACGGCATTGAGCGTCGGTGCGATCTTCGCCGTCAACGCGGCTAAGTTCACCTACAGCTTCGGCCAGCAACAAGGCCTCGTCATGTCCGCCGCCATTGCACCGGCCGACGTTCTCACGATCTCCCTGATGGTCATCGTCGTCGCTGTCGTGGCCAGTTTGCAGCCCGCCTGGAAAGCCTCACGCATGGACCCGGTACAGGCCCTGCGTCACGTCTGACCGCATCGCCTCATTAACGAAAGGCGTCATTCCCATGATACGCATTGCACTGATCCTGATCAGCCTGCTGTCCGCTGCGCCCTTGGCTGCGGCGAGCCTCGACGGCAACGAAATCCTGCGCAAGGTGGACAGGAATCTCGAACCCGAGTCCTACGAGATGTATCGCAAGCTCATCAATATCGAGCCCAGCGGCGCGAAGAAGGAATTCGTGCTCTACAGCGTCAAAAGCGGCCGCGACAAGATGCTGGCGCTGTTCCTCGAACCCGCGTCCGACAAGGGCCGCACCACTCTGCGCCTCGGGGAGAACATGTGGCTCTACATACCCAACGTCGGCAAGCCGGTGCGAATCACGAACCTTCAGTCCGTGATCGGCGGCGTATTCAACAATGCGGACATCCTGCGACTCGACTATGCCGTCGAGTACGATGCGAAGATCGAGGAAGAGCAGAAGGACACGCTTGTTCTCATGCTCAAGGCAAAGACCAACGAAATCGCCTACGACCGGCTAAAGATGTGGGTCGACCGCAAGGTCATGTTGCCTGTGAAGATCGAGGCCTACGCGGCCAGCGGCATGCTCATCAAGACGCTGCACTTCAAGGACATCAAGGATTTTGGCGGCGGCATCCGACGCCCGGCCGTCGTCGAGACCGACAGTCCGCTGTTCAAGGGGTACGTCTCGGTGATGCTCTACTCGGGCATCAAGAAGCGGCTTGCCGCCGACGAACTGTTCACCCTCACCAACATGCACCGCGTCGAGGAACTTCGGCGTTGAATCCGAAGTTCCTCCTGGCGGCTGTCGCGCTCGCCGTCGCAACCTTCGCTCGTGGCGGCGAATCGGCGTACACCTTCGATGCATCGGACTACGCCAGGAAACCCTTCGAACTGGGCGGGTACGTGGAACTGAAGGCCGATTATTTCGATCTCAATCGCAGCTCTCCGTTCTACCGCTTCAACGATGCCGGCCTGCCGCAACGCGAGACTCTCGATCGCGGCACCGGGACCCTGAAGCTATCCGGGAAGGCGCGTGCAGGCGACTGGCTGCTATCCGCGCGCTCCCACTCCGCCTACTCGAGCGATCAGTTGAACAGCGAAACCGAGCATCGCTTCGACGAGTTTCTGCTTTCATGGAAGCCGGCGCCAGGCGTGACCATCGATGCCGGCAAGACCGTGCTCAAATGGGGCAAGGGCTACGCGTGGAATCCGGTGGGCTTCGTCGAGCGCCCGAAGGATCCCACCGATCCCGAGCTTGCGCGAGAAGGCTACACCGTGTTGACCGCCGATCTGGTGCAAAGCTTCGATGGCCCGCTCAAGACCATCGCCTTCACGCCCGTACTGCTGCCGGTCAGCGCATCGGTGAACAGCGCCTACGGCCGTCCGGGCCATACCAACGCGGCGGCGAAACTCTACCTGCTCTACCACGATACCGATATCGACTTCTACTACGCCGGCCGCGGCAGCCGCGGTCCGCGCATGGGGGTGGACTTCTCGCGCAACCTCACCTCCAACCTGGAGATCCACGGCGAGTTCGCGCGCATCAAGGATCAGGCTTTCCAGATCATCACGACTGCAGGACAAGTGAGCAGCCGCACGCAGACGGTCGACAGCTGGCTGCTCGGCTTGCGCTACCTCACCGAGCGGGAAACGACCATCATCGCCGAGTACTATCGCAACGGTGCGGGCTACGCCGAAGACGCCTATCGAAGCTATCTCGCCTTTGCCGAACGAGCGCTTCAAGCGGGCCCGGCGTCACCGCTCTATTCGCGAGCAGTCTCGC
>JBIKKL010000019.1:0-18578 GCA_044360365.1 Burkholderiales bacterium
AGGGCGTTAGTGGGGCCGTGGCGAGCAATCGCCGCTTTCTGCATTCGAAGGCTGATCTTCTCGCTATGCTCTGTCTCCGTTTTCTCGGCAGTGCGCTTTTCAGCGATCTCCTGCCGACGAAAGGATTCCGCGACGCACACGGCCTCCATTGCGATTACAGCGTACTGCCCCATTAGGAAAATTGCCAACGCCCGTGCATCGGCATCGACGTTGAGATTCCAGCGCGTTTCAGATCGGCGATAGGCAAGCTCTTCGCAGGCGGCATTGACATAGGCAAGCGCGAGGACGGCGAAGTAATCGACCCACGATGCGTTGGGCAAACTTGGCTGGCCGGTGATGTCGAACCGATCGTGACAGCGGATCAATCGGGAACAGTCGTTCGACCACGCAGGATCATCAAGATCGGTCGCGAGCGAAGCGTCGGGGGCTGGGGCGTCGGCACGTTGTGCGAGGTGCAATAAATCCTCGGGCTGTATCTGGTCGAGCAGCCAATTGATCGATGATGCTGCGAAGTAGATGTGCTCGCGTGTTCTACCTTTAAGTAAGGCGCGTGCTCGCGCGGTAATTAGCTCCAGTTCATCCCCGAACTGGAAGCGGGGAATGGTGCCGGTTAAAGGGTCGAAATGGCCGAAGCCGTAGGGGTGCCGGGGATGAAATTCAGCCGGGGGTTGGGCGGTTTCTGCCATACCGTTAGCTCGCCTGGCGTAGTTGGACAACGTCGGCGGTCGGTCGCGCCTTCGCTGCCGTCATGATGTAGTCGGTGATACGTTGCATCGGGGCGCGTAGACGTTCAACGTCGGTGACGATGTATCCGGCGGTCACGTCACCGCTCATCTTGTGGTTCACCAGCCGCTTGATCGCATACATCGGAATATCCAGGCTCTCGGCAATTGTGATGAAGGTGCGCCGTAGATCGTGCAGCGTGAACGATACCCCGGACGCGCTCCGAACTGTATCGAGATCGGCGCGGGGATCTTGCATGGCACCGTGCTCGCTTGGGCCGGGAAACACGTACACAGCCCCCCCGGCCACTTGTAGCGCGTCCTTGGGGTAATCCTCCCCGGTCTTCGCCTGCTTCTCCGCTAGCGCCTTCTCCGCGAGCTTCTGGGCGGTCTGTCGGCCTTCCAACAGGGTCAGGACGGTATCCGATATCGGAAGGGTCAGCGGTTCGTGGTTCTTGGTGTCCGGAATCCGCATCGTCTTCGCCTTTAGATCCACATCCTCCCATCGAAGCATTGCGGCCTCCTGGCGCCGCAGTCCGGTGAGGAGTAGCAGGAGCAGATAGTCGGCGACCTGGGTGCTCTTCGGGTTCGTCGGCTTCTTCAATGCTTCGACGGCTTCATACCACGCGGGAAGCTGGTGCGCCTTGATGACGGTCTGGCGTCGCTCGACGCGGTACCACGCTCGCGTCTGCGTGATTCGGACGACAGGGTTCTGAGCGAGAAGGGGATGCCCGAAACCATCCTCGTACTCAGCGATGGCGAAGTTAAATAGGGCGCGCAAGAACCGCATCGCGAGGTTCGCGTGGGCTTCGCCGTTCTTCCCGCCGATCTTGGCGTGCCGTCGAGCCACCATATCCTTGGTGATGTCGACCAGAGGGCGCGTTTTCCAGTCCTCGAAAACCGTATCGATCAACCGCCCGTAGTCGTAGAGGGTCTTCGGTTTGAGTTGCTTCCGGGCGTCCTTGAAGTCATCGAACGTGTCGCCCAGTGTCTTGCGGCGCATCTCGTCGTTGAGCTTCTGGGCGATGGGGTTCTGACCGGAGGCTATCTTTCCCAGGAGCTTCTGGGCTTCCTTGCGGGCCTGTTCGACGGTCAGGGCGGGATACTTTCCGAGGGTAATTCGCCGCACCTTGCCTTCGACGCGCTTCTCTACGACGAAGGACTTGATGCCCGCTGCGGTGATCCGGACGCCGAACCCTTTCAGCAGGGCATCGCGAAAGAACGCCTGCCCCGTTGCGGGCGGCATGAGTCGATCGACGCGGACCTTGGTGAGCTTTTCGTTTGTCACGGCTGCATCTCCCTCGTTGAGTAGGTCGTGCCCTCTGCGATCCATGTAGACGACATGTAGACAGCAGGGCTCAAACTGGAGATGACAGCTTAAAGCTCGTTAAAACAGTAAGTCAATGAAAGAAAAGGGATGTGTATCGCCGTCTAAGATCTTCAAACAACCTCATAGACCCTCTTCTCTAATTCGTAATCAGTAGGTCGCGAGTTCGAGTCCCGCCAACAGCACCAGAAATCAATGGGCTGGAGAGAAATCTCCAAGCCCCTTTTTCTTTGGTCATCAGTTCGGTATCCACAACGACCGCTGATCCAGTCTTCCCGAACTCGCATCGACGACGACCAGAATCGGCTCGGAGACCTTGTCCGGAACGTGTGGTCGAGCACCGATGAATGCGGGTGCGGCGAGGTCCGGCAAGACCTGATGGAGTTCGTCGATCCCTGTTTGCGTTTCCCAAAGGATGTTTCCATCGGGGGTGACACGGGCTAGAAACAGCATGCGCTGCAACGTGCCCGTCTTGCGCCAGAAGAGCAGCAGCGAACTGTCGGGATTCGACAGTCGCAACGGCGGTAGGCCGTAGTCTTGCCGAACGTAGGCGGCCTTGAGCTTGTCGGGGGTTGCCGCCGGGGCGGAGGCGAGCATGCCATGGGCCGGGTGCGGGGGTAGCACGTGCTTGCGAGAGGGCAGGCGGTCCAGCGTGCGCACTGTGAGCGACTCGGGGTCGACTTCTACAATCACTCGGCGGTCGCGCGTGTTCGCGATCAACCTGTTTTGGACGTCGTACTGGGCGACACCCCAGAGGTTTTCGAAGCCGGGATTGGCGCGCTGCAGATCCTCAATGCGGACGAGTCGTTTCGCTGCAGGGTCGTAACCCACGATGTTCTTCGCCAGAAACCAGAACATGCGGCCATCGTAACCCAGCATCTTTGCCGCATGCATAGACTGCGATGCGTCGAGGTTGTCGAGAATCGGGAGGAGCCGCCTTTCGTCGCCGTTTCGGCGCTGCTGGACGAGCAGTGCAATGCGGAACCGGTCCTTGCTTGCGTCCCGGTGCAGGCTGGGCAGGTAAGGTACCTGGGTGCTGATCAGGATCGCGATGTGGGTCGGGCTGCCGACGGCTGCGCCGATGGGCCTGCCGGTTGTCTTCACGGCCATTGCCTCTGAAAGCACCCCCCATCCGATTGCTGCTGCGGCAACGATGCCGGCGAGCACGAGGGCCAGTTTGCTCCGGACTGCGCTGTTGTATCCGGTAGGGGGCGATGTCGAGCCGGACCGGTTGGAGGTGCTGGTGCTGGAAGGGCTGCTTTGTCCATCGGGCGGGTCGAGCAGTCGCAGGATGAGTTTCCAAGCGGTGTGCTCGTCGACCTTCTCGGGATAGCTCCCGCGTGAAGTCTGCCAGTCATAGAACTGCCGCAGCGAAGCAAGAAACGTGGTCTCGTCGGGATAGCGCTCATTCGACACGTTGTCGCCGTAGTCGGAACGAACATAGCGCCCGTGGCGGAAGAAGATGCGCGTCCCGCCTTCCTTGTGCGAGGTCGAGAAGCTACCGCCATTGCGCAGGCCCTGCAGTACGGTCTGCTGCACGGCGCGAACATCGACGAGATGGCTTTCGAACGACACCGCCGCGGCGACTTC
Source organism: Burkholderiales bacterium (assembly GCA_044360365.1). Classification (GTDB taxonomy): domain Bacteria; phylum Pseudomonadota; class Gammaproteobacteria; order Burkholderiales; family WYBJ01; genus WYBJ01. The sequence goes on from JBIKKL010000019.1 coordinate 3,640, forward strand.
GTCCTGATATCGCCGTTCGGCACGACCTTTGGCCGGTGCGGGGTTCGATGGTTCGTAGCGGCTGAACCAAAGATCGAGCCAGGCCGCAGAACTCCTGCTGTGGTAGTCGCGTGCCGTGGCCGGCTGGTCGTGCCAGGAGAGTTCGATCTGTAGGCACTAGCAGTGGGTGTGCTCGAGTGCAGCCTCGTAGCGCAGCAGGATCCGGTATGGCACGCCACTGATCCTGGAGTCGGCTGTGTAGTGCAGTCCGTGGTTGTCGACCACGGGCCGGAGCAGCACCATGTGATCGCGTTCGAGATCGAATCGGATCGCGCTCGGCGGTCGAGCATCGCGAAAGTGCACAAGTCTGGATGCGGATGTTTCTGTCATGAGACCACGCATCGGATCGCAAAGGTGCCGATTATCGGTCCCTGTCCTTGCCAGGCGCCAGAGGCTCGTCGATCAGCGGCGGCGGCCGGCCAGCTAAGGCCAGCGCTGCGGTACGCGCTCGACTTTGGCGACGTCGTAGCCTTCGCGCTCGATCATCGCAACAAGCTTCTGGTAAGTCGGCTCGGGGATCGTCGGCGTGCGTGCCATGATCCAGACATAGTCACGCTTTTGACGACCGATGATCGTGACATCGTATTCGGTGGATACATGCATGATGCGGTAATCGGCCTTGATCGGCCAGAGGAACTGCATGCCCCACACGGCATTCGAGGCGCGATCGTAGACGAAGCCGCGAGGCCGGTAGGTTTTCAGGTCGCCGTCGAACCCGCCCGCGCGGAACGTAAAGGTCGTCGCGATCGTGCCGTCTGCGGCGAGCTCGTATCGTTCGACCGCGTTGTGGGCGCCCTTTTCGATGAAGGTCGGGATGTTGGCGATGACGTACCAGTCGCCCATGAAGCGCGCGAGATCGACCGAAGGCGCCGTGCGCAAGGGCGGGTAGGCGGGCGTCTGGCAGCCCGCGAGCGCGAGGCAGGCGATCGCTGCGGCCGCCCATCGTCTGGACCATCCGCGGCGGGTCATGTGCGCACGTAGCGCAGCACGCGCCCCGCGTCGGTCATGGATTCGAGGCCGACCCAGGTGCCATCGCGCGCGTACCAAACGTCGATTCGAAGCTTGCGGCCGACCAGGGTGTAGCGTCTTGCATCCACCGTGGTTCCGCGCGCCGTGATCGTTTCCATCCCTTTCGATTCGACGCTGACATCGACGTATTCACCGGTCTGCGGATTGAGCAACTGGCGTTGTCCGAGGATCTTCGGGTTCCAGTACGCAAAACTCATGATGCACCGAGGCAGTGCCTCCGTGGCCTTCAAGGTCTGAACGCGAAAACCCTCATCGGTGCGTTCCCCGGTGACTGCATAGGGACGACCATTGCGGTCGGTCTGCGATTCGATGCGATCGAGACAATCCCCCGTCCAGCGTTCGGTGGCATCGTGGACGTAGGAGAAGGCGTTGAAGCCCAGCAACTTCACGTTCATGCGGGCCTGACTTCTGAGCAGTGTGCCCTCGGCGCGCTGGTCGAGCCGGAAGCGGTGCTCTCCGACCTCTTGTTCACCCAGGAAAACCCGAAAGATCCACTCCTGCGAAGCGCCTTGCACCGGCATGGCTGCCAAGGAGAGGGCCATCGCGACACTGGCGATTCGGCCGTGTCGTGCCGGCTGCGATGTGATGGTGTGCACGATCCGAATCTCCTTGCTGCAATGAGGGAAAGGCCGCGTGTGCAGCGGCTCGAACTTGGGTGTCGGTTACGCATTTGCTTTCGCGGCTGACCCGCTTCATGCAAAATCGTTCCCGTCCTTGCTCCGACGAGGGCCCTCCATCCGAAGGAAACTCATCGATGCCTACCCCGGCTCCGCTTGCGCTGCGCACCCTTCTGGGCGACTACCCCAGCACTTCGGCGCTCAAGCGCGGAGCGGTGTGTTCGACTAGCATCGAGCTCGACTTCGCCGATGTCAAGGCGCCCCACGGCGCATTCAAGCGCGTCGTGCGCGATCTCGAGTTCGATGTTGCCGAACTGGCGCTGGTCACGTATCTCATGGCGAAGTCGCACGGCAAACCGCTGGTCTTGTTGCCCGTGATCCTGTTTTCGCGCAATCAGCATCCGTTTTTCGTCTACAACGCGGAGCGTGGCGTGGTCACCCCCGAGTCGTTGGCGGGCAAACGAATCGGCATTCGCGCCTACTCCGTCACGACTGGCGCCTGGATCAGGGGGATACTCGCCGAAGCGTATGGCTTCGATTCGAGCAGCGTGCAGTGGGTGACTTTCGAAGAACCGCATGTCGCAGAGTTTCGGGATCCGCCGAATGCGGTGCGCGCGGCATCGGGCAAGGACATCACGACCATGCTGCTCGAAGGCGAGATCGACGCCGCAGTGATGGGGGCCGTCCCGACCGATCCTCGCCTGCAGCCGGTCATCCCGTCGCCCGATGTGGCCGCACGAGCCTGGCAGGAGAAACACCAGGCGATCCAGATCAACCACATGGTCGTCGTGAAGGAAAGTCTGTGTCGCGCCCGCCCGGAGGCGGTGCGCGAAGTGTATCGGCTGTTGTGCGAGAGCAAGACTGCGGCGGGGCTTCCGGTGGCGGGGCAGCCTGATCCCATCCCGCTCGGCGTCACCGCCAACAGGCGCAACCTCGACATCGCCATCGAGTACTGTCATCGGCAGGGGCTTATCGATCGTCGCTTCTCGGTCGACGAGCTGTTCGACGATCTGACTCGCTCGTTCGAAAGCTGATCCGATCTGCCTCTGGGCAGACCACGGCGTGGGGCGCAGGCTAGAATGAATTCGACGATGCATCTTGCGGAGGAGCAGGGATGAGCAGTTCCGGCAGCACTGGGTTGAACATCATGGCCGTGGCGACCGACGAAGACTACGCCCGGGATCCCACCCGCTGGGGCAGCCGGGACGTCGCGGCACACTTCACGGGCTTCCAGCACATGGATGTGCGCACGAGCGGTGCGATCGTTCGTTTGCGCCATGGCGGTTCCGGTCCGCCGCTGCTGCTGGTGCATGGCAATCCGCAGAACCACACGTGCTGGTACAAGGTGGCGGCCAGACTCGCGCAGCGATACCACGTGATCCTGCCGGACCTTCGCGGCTACGGCGACAGCTCCCTGCCCGAGCCCGGGCCGGACAACGTCAACTTCAGTTTTCGCTCGATGGCGCAGGATCTCCTCGACATCATGGATCAGTTCGGCTACCGGCAGTTTTACGTCGCCGGGCATGATCGAGGTGCGCGCACGACGCACCGCCTGTGCATGGATCATCCCGAGCGCATCCTCAAGGTGTGCCTCATGGACATCGTGCCGAATCATTACGTGTGGACGCACATCACCAAGAACTGGGTGATCGGCACCTGGCACTGGGGATTCATGGCACAGCCGGAGCCTTTCCCGGAGCGCCTGATCAGCGCCGTGCCCGCCGAGTACTTCCTGCGCAGCCGGATGGTCATCCGCGGCGGTACGGGGCTCGGCTTTCTCAGTGAATCCGCCCTGGCGGAGTATGTGCGCTGCTACACGCTCAAGACGATCACCGGTTCCTGTCGCGACTACCGCGCCACCGCAACGTGCGATCACGCCATGGACACGGCCGACAAGGACAAGAAGCTCGAGATGCCGCTCATGCTGCTGTGGGGCGCGAGAGGCCATCCGCCCGAACGTGCTGCCGAGTTTCTGGATATCTGGAAGCAGTACGCGACCGACGTCACGCGCTCCGAGCCCATGGCATGCGGGCACTACATGCAGGAAGAGATGCCCGAGCGGATCTACGAGCACTACACCGAATTTTTCGTCTAGCCGGACACCCGCCTGCGACCGTGCATCCGTTGCGGCCGCCGGCAATCACACACCCCCTCGGGAGGAGCAGCAATGAGCACGACCCAAGCATCGGCACCCGGATCCACTGCGCTTGCCGGCATCAAGGTTCTCGATCTGACGCAGTACGAAGCCGGTACGTCGTGCACGCAGGCGCTCGCATGGCTCGGCGCCGATGTCGTCAAGGTCGAACCGCAGACCGGCGAGAACGGCCGCTTTGCATCGACGAACAGCGGCGACGTCGATTCGTTCTACTTCATCATGATGAACGCGAACAAGCGCAGCCTCGTGTGCGATCTGAAGTCCGAGACCGGCAAGGCCATCATCCGCAAGATGATCGAACAGGCCGACGTCATGATCGAGAACATGTCCCCCGGCGGCATCGAACGACTGGGCTTCGGCTGGGATGTCGTGCAGAAGATCAATCCGCGCTTGGTCTTCGCCCAGATCAAGGGGTTCGCCCCCGATGGTCCGTATGCCAACTACCTCAGCTTCGACATGATCGCCCAGGCGGTCGGCGGCGCGTTCGCGATCACGGGGCACGAGGGTGGCCCGCCGCTGCGTCCCGGGCCGCACGTCGGCGATACCGGCGCGGGCATCCATTGCCTGGTCGGCATTCTCGCTGCGCTCAATCAGCGCCATGCCACGGGCAAGGGGCAGCGCATCGAAGTGTCGATGCAGGATGCCGTGATCAACTTCAATCGCATCTGCTTTGCCGGCCAGCTCATGTTCGGCAAACCCGTTCCCCGGACAGGGAACCAAAGCTCCATCGGGGCGGCAGCGCCGAGCGAACTCTATCTGTGCAAACCGGGCGGTCCGAACGACTACGTGATGGTCTACACCTCGCGTGCGGGCAGCTGGCACTGGCAACGTTTGCTCAAGGTCATCGGCCGTGAGGACTTGTCGGAGGACCCGCGGTTCTCGACGCCTGCGGCGCGTGTGAAGCACGCTTCCGAAGTCGATGCGCTCGTCGGCGAATGGTGCGCAAAGCATACGAAGATCGAAGCGATGGAGATGCTGCAGAATGCCGGCGTGCCGGCCGGTGCAGTGCTCGATACGCAGGAGTTGTCGAACGACGAACATTTGCGCAAGCGCGGCATGTTCGCGCCGGTGCAGCATCCAAAGCGCGGCGAAGTCGTGATTCCCGGCTGGCCCGTGAAGATGTCGGGCAGTCAGGTCGACGTAACGTGTTCGCCCCTGCTCGGCGAGCATACGGCCGAGGTGCTGGGGCAGTGGCTCGGCATGAGTGCCGCGCAGATCGAAGAGTACGTCGCGCAAACGCCGGTCAAGCTGACCAAAAAGCAGTAGCAACCCACAAAGGATACGGAAGATGGCCAACATCACGGGTAACGAATTGGTCGCCGAATCGCTCAAGCGCATCGGCATCACGGATTTCTTCTTCATCATGGGCGGGCCGATCAACGACGTGCTCACGCATTCGATGAACCGCGGCATACGGGGCATCGACGTGCGTCACGAGCAGGCGGCCGCCATGAGCGCGCACGCCTATGCACGCGTCACCAACAAGCCGGGCGTGTGCCTGGGCGCCTCGGGCCCCGGCGCGATCAATCTTACGACCGGTCTCGCTAATGCGCTGATCGATTGCAGCCCGGTCGTCGCCTTCGGCGGTTCGAGCCCGATCGGCGAATACGGCAACGGTGCGTTTCAGGAAATCGATCAGGTCGCGGTCATGAAGCCCGTCACGAAGTGGGCGAATCGCGTCTACGAGACCAAGCGGATTCCCGAACTGGTCGACCTCGCCTTCAAGCAGTCGATCGCGGGGCGGCCCGGGCCGGTCTACCTCGATTTGCCGTCGGACGTCATCAACAACGTGATCGACGACGCCACGGTGAAGTGGCCGGATTTCAGCAAGACGCTGCACCGGCATCGGCCGCAGGGCGATCCCGTTCTGATCGAAGAAGCGCTGAAGCTGATCGAAGGTGCAAGGCGTCCGGTGATGCTCACGGGGAGCGGCGTCCTGTGGTCGGACGCCATCGACGAAATACGCCAGTGGCTCGACAAGACCGGGATGCCGATCTACACGACGCCGCAAGGCCGCGGTGTGCTGCCCGAGGATCATCCGCACGCGTTCCTGAACGCTCGCTCGACGGCGCTCAAGGAGGCCGATCTGCTGCTGATCGTCGGCACCCGGCTCAACTACGTGTTCGGCCACATTGCTCCGCCGCGCGTATCTGCGTCTGCGAAGGTCATCCGTATCGACATCGACCCGGCCGATCTCACGGCGAGCCAGCGCGTGGATCTCGGTATCCAGGGCGACGCGAAGGCAGTCATGCGGCAATTGCTTGCCGCCGGCAGTGCGCGGATCAACGCCGGCGCGTTTGCCGACTGGCGCGGCAAGCTTTCATCGATCGAGGAAGCGAAGCGTCCCGAGGCCGAGCAGACCATGTCGACGAGCAATGTGCCCATCCACCCGTTGCGCTTGTGCAAGGAGGTGCGAGACTTCATCGACCGTGATGCGATCCTCGTGGTCGACGGCCAGGAGATCCTCAACTTCGGTCGCCAGTCGATCCCCACCTTCAACCCTCGCCATCGCATCAATTCCGGAACGTTCGGCATCATGGGCGTCGGCATGCCTTTCGGCGTGGGGGCCAAGGCCGCCCGGCCGGACAAGCAGGTCATCGTGCTTCATGGCGACGGCTCGTTCGGCCTGAACGCGATGGAACTCGATACCGCGACCCGGCACAAGCTCCCCATCATCGTGGTGATCAGTCTGAACGGCGGCTGGACGGCGGATCCGAAGAAGGAAAAGCCCGGGCGCGAACTGGGCTATACCCGGTTCGATCTCTTCGCCCAGTCGCTCGGCTGCCACGGCGAGCAGGTCGAGAAGCCCGAAGACATCGGCCCGGCCTTGCTGCGCGCGAAGGAGAAGATCAAGGACGGACGTCCGGCGCTGGTGAATGTCGTCACGGACTTCACGGCGCGTGCAACCACGGTGCGCTTCACCAAGACGGTCACCTGATGCGTGCCGCCTGGTACGAGCGCAACGGCCCCGCACACGAGGTGCTCAAGGTCGGGGAACTGCCCGACCCGCAGCCGGGCCCGGGTGAGGTCCGCGTCCGTTTGCACGCATCGGGGATCAATCCTTCGGATGCGAAGGGTCGAGGCGGCAACCGGCCGATGATCGAACCGCTCGTGGTCCCCGGCAGCGACGGCGCCGGGGTCATCGATCAAGTGGGCTCGCGCGTACCGAAGCATCGCTTGGGCGAGCGGGTGTGGCTCTACAACGCACAGCACGAACGCGCATTCGGCACATCGGCGCAGTACGTCGCCCTGCCTTCGCGATTGGCCGTCCCGCTGCCACGAAACGTGTCGTACGCCGGGGGCGCGTGCCTCGGCGTGCCGGCGATGACGGCGCATCGCTGCGTGTTCTGCGATGGATCAGTCGAGGGCAAGACCGTGCTCGTGACGGGAGGCGCCGGTGTCGTGGGGCACTATGCAGTGCAGTTGGCTCGATGGGGCGGGGCGCGCGTCATCGCGACGGTGAGTTCCGACGAGAAGGCGGCGCATGCCAGGAAGGCAGGCGCCCATGCAGTCGTCAACTACCGCAGCGAAGACGTGACGGCTCGATTGAACGAACTCACGGCCGGAGCCGGCATTGATCGGGTGGTCGATGTCGAATTGGGCGTCAATTTGCCGACCTATGCATCGCTGCTCAATCCGGAGTCGACCATCGCCTGCTATGCTTCGGTGGCGAGTCAGACGGCGACGTTGCCGTTGCGCCTGCGCCAGTTGAACCTGACCCTGCGCATGGTCTACGTCTACACCATGCCGGAGCGTGCGCGCCGTCAGGCGTTGGCCGATATCGGACAGTGGCTCGAAAGCGGCAGACCGAAGTTCGCCATTGCGCGCCGCTTCCCGCTCCTCGAGATCGCCGACGCTCACGCGTTCGTCGAGAACGGAAAGCGGATGGGGCAGGTCGTCCTCGATCTGCGCTGACGGTAGCGCACTAAGGCGAGGCGTGGATGGGAGCGTCGACGTGGCCGATCGAGGATCGCGGGGCACCACCATCGCGTGATGGATTGCTGCGTCGGCTGTGGAATTTTTGCCGGATATCGAACCGATCAGCATGGATGGCCGTGCCAACGCGTAGCTCCCTGCGCTGCCCGTCAACTGCGAATGAACGATCAAAACGAAAAACCATCGCGCCCCGAGGCTGACTCCCGATCAGGGAGCTGGCTCGATTCGGATGCATTTCATCGCATCCTTCCCTTCGCCCTCTTTATCCTGTTCGTCGCGGCAAGTGCCTATCTTCCGCCACCGGTGCCTGTCGCGCCCGGCGAGTTCGACACGCGCTGGGTTTACGGTGCACGCGCGATCGTGGTGGGGGCGGTGCTGCTCCTCCTGTGGCGGCGGTACTCTGAGCTTCGTTCCGGAGCGCCATTGCGGCTCTCGGACTGGACGCTGTCCGTAGCGAGCGGCATCGCGGTGCTGATCATCTGGGTGCTGCTCGACGAGGGCTGGGTCACGTTTACGCTCTCGCCCGGTTTCGATCCGAGATCGTTCGGCAGCGAAAGCATCCACTGGCCGGTCACGGCACTTCGTCTGCTCGGCCTCGCGGTGGTCGTGCCCATCATCGAGGAGCTGTTCTGGCGCTCGTTCCTCATGCGTTGGCTGGAGAAGCAGACGTTTCTCAGCGTCGATCCCGCCAATGTCGGGACGCGGGCCCTTTTGATATCGAGCGTCCTGTTTGCGCTCGAACACAGCCAGTGGCTCGCGGGTTTCATCGCCGGACTGGTCTACGGCTGGCTCTACATCCGAACGGGCAAGCTCTGGGTGCCGATCGTCGCGCACGCAGTGACCAATGGCCTGCTCGGCGCGTACATCCTCTACACGCAGGATTTCCGCTTCTGGTGAGGTGTCGATGAATCGGGCGTGCGGCCGCAGCGATGATCCATGCTTGACGGCAGGCTCGTCGGATGGCCGGCGCCCGGCAGGGAACGTCTGTTGCACCGACGTGCTTCGTGTACGCAGGGCGCTTCTCGTTTCCGGGCTGCTCGCTGCTTCGCTCGGCGCTTGGCGTGCCCACGCCATCATCGGCGGAGCACCGGATCTCGAACCTGCGGATTCGCCCGAACGTCGGGTCGATCCGAACTCGAGTTCGTCGCCCTGGTCAGGCGTGGGCAGCCTGACCGTGTTGCGTGCTGAAACCGGCGAGCCTCAGGGAACCTACACGGCATCGGCCATCGATGTACTTCACATCGTGACGGCGGCGCATGTGGTGCACGGAAAATCGCCCGAGCAGATTCTTTTCAATTTGAATTTCGGCGGTGATTTCACCCACCGGATAGCGGCAAGCGAGGTGCATGTCCATCCGGACTACGCAGGATTTCGCGCGGATCAGCGCACCGGCTTCGTGCACGACGATCTCGCCATCGTGCGTCTGGCGTCGCCTCTGCCGTTCGGCGTAACACTCTACCGGATCTACCCCCAACCGTTGCCGCCGCGTACCGTGATCACGCTGGTCGGCTATGGGGCATCGGGCGACGGAATCAACGGCATCACGACCCCCGGTCATCCCAGCGTGAAGCGCGTCGGCAGGAACGTGCTCGATCGGGTCGTGCGCGACAACGGCGGTCGCGGTGTCTTCGAAATCTACCTCTTCGACTTCGACGGTCCGGATGTAACCAGCAACCGGATCGGGGGTCTCACGCTCGGCAACGATGTCGAAGCGACATTGGCCGGCGGGGATTCCGGGTCGCCTGCGCTCGTGCCCGGGCCGCAGGGGGCGTGGTGGATCGCCGGAGTCAATACGTTCGTCGCGCCGCAAGGCGCGGGGCAATCCAGATTCGGCAGTATCGGCGGTGGTGCCCTGCTGTACAGCTATCTGCCCTGGATCGAATCGATACTCAAGGGGAGTGTGGTGCCGTGATGCAGATTTTTGCGCGGAATGACCGTGCCATGCGGACGATTTCGGGACTAAGCTATGGTCTTCATCCGGGCGCGTATCGACGAGTGCTTGTGTTTCGCGTGCACGGGGAGCGTGTCCCCACGGGAAGGTACGAGCAGATTGGCACGTCGATTGCATCCCAACGGTACGCCAGGACGACCAGGAGGTCATCATGATGATGAGTGTATGCCTTAAACGTTTGAGACCACTTCGCGTAACACGTGGCGCGTCTTGGCTTGGATCGGCTTTGTTGGCAGCCGGGCTCATCGCATCGAGTGTCCAGCCTATCGCTGGCCATGCTGCACAGGCGCCTCAGTCAGGTGTACCGGCCGAGGGGGCACAGATTCGAAACATGGATGCGCTCTCGGTCGTGCTGCTCCGCGCCAAGGCGGCGAAAGATGCGCGGAGTTCGTCGACGCTCGGTACCGAGCGCGCCGGCAGCGGGATCGTCATCGATGACAGCGGTCTCATTCTGACCATCGGCTACCTCATCGTGGAGGCTGAAGGCGTCGAGATCGTCCCCGCAGACGGCAAGCCGATTCCCGCAACGGTGGTCGGGCACGACAACGCCACCGGGTTCGGTCTCGTGCGGGCCACGCTGCCGTTGTCCGTCAAGCCGATCGAGTTTGGTAATTCGAACACCTTGCCGGAACGCGAGCCGGTACTCATCGCCGGTTTCGACGGGGTCGCGCCTGCCTATGTCGTATCGAAGCGCCCATTCGCCGGTTTTTGGGAGTACCTGCTCGACAGCGCCATCTTTACCGCTCCTGCCACCGTCAACTGGAGCGGCGCCGCCTTGATCGGGCGCGACGGCAAGCTCTATGGCGTCGGCTCGCTGGTCGTGACCGATGCAATCAAGCCGCAGACCTATTCGCCGGGGAACATGTTCGTCCCGATCGACCTGCTGTTGCCCATCCTGGGGGACCTCATCGGCAGCGGACGCGTGGCCGGCCCCGCACGGCCCTGGCTGGGTGTGAACACGCAGGAGATGCAAGGCGGGCATCTCGTCGTCACCCGAATCAGTCAAGGCAGTCCGGCAGAGAAGAGCGGCCTCAAGACGGGAGACATCATCGTCCGCCTGGGGGGCGAGCCCATTGCGGGCCAGATCGATTTCTATCGCAAGCTCTGGAGTCGAGGGCCCGCGGGTACGCAGATCCCTTTGTCAGTGCTGCAGGGGGCGGAGGTCAAGGACGTCGTCGTGCAGTCGATCGACCGCGAAGACCACATGAGGGCGCGCGCGATCTATTGATTGGTTCGGGGTGCGGCGGATCATGGCGGTTGCGGATGCGCAGCGCCCTCGTCGCCCTCTGATATCATCCGGGCGTCCGTTGATCCCTTCCCTTTCGGAGTGCTCGTCCATGTCTCAGGAACGAATCAGGGGCGTACTGTCGCCCGTCGTCACCCCCTTCAACGAAGACCTGTCGCCGGATGCCGCGCGCCTGATCAAACATTGCAAATGGCTCGTGTCGCAGCGCGTCGGACTGGCTGTCTTCGGCACGAACAGCGAAGCGAATTCGCTGTCTGCCAACGAGCGCATGGCGCTACTCGAAGCCTTGGTCAACGCCGGCGTCGACCCGAAGCACATGATGCCGGGCACGGGCTGCTGCGCACTCCCGGATTCGATCCGTCTCACCGAACATGCCGTGAAGCTGGGTGTATCGGGCGTCCTCATGCTGCCGCCGTTCTACTACAAGGGCGTGAGCGACGAAGGGCTCTATCGAAACTTCTCCGAGGTGATCCAGCGCGTCGGGGATGCGCGCTTGCGCATCTATCTCTACCACATTCCGCCGGTTTCGAACGTGCCCATCACGCTCGGCCTCATCGAACGCCTCATCAAGCAATATCCGGACACCGTCGTGGGTCTGAAGGACAGCTCGGGCGATTGGAGCAACACGAAGGCCGTGTTGGATGCCTTCGCAAAAACCGGATTCGACGTGTTTGCCGGCAGCGAGTCGTTCCTGCTGCAGAACATGCGCAACGGCGGTGCCGGCTGCATCACTGCAGGCGCAAACGTCAATCCGGCCATGATCACGTCGCTTTATGACGCCTGGAAGGGTGCGGGCGCGGATTCGATGCAGAACGCGATCGACGACATCCGCAACGTGCTGCAGAGCGTGCCGATGATTCCGGCCCTCAAGCGCACCATCGCTCACTACTCGGGCGATGCAGGCTGGAACCGGGTGCGTCCGCCGCTTGTGGAACTGAATGCGGCGCAGGAAAAGCAGTTGCTCGCGGGGCTGGAGAAGCTGGACTTCGGGATGCCGGGCATCAAGGCTGCTTAGCGACCTTGATGCGTGAAGTGTGAAGCGTGAAAAGTGAAAGGGGCTTCCGTCGTTGACGATGGAAGCCCCTTACGTTTCCGGCACACGGTTTACCGGGCGACTGCGCAGCCGTGCCCGTCACCGTTCGCTCGCTGCCACAGCCGCGTCATACCCCGCGGAACACGGGCCGGCGTTTCTCCATGAATGCCGTACGCCCTTCCTCGTAGTCCTTGCTCGCGAAGCACGCGTCGACGAGTGCCTTGCAGGCTGCGAGGTCTCGCACTTCGGCATCCTTCGCGCGTTCGAGCACGCAACGCTTTACGGCCTTGAGTGTGAGGGGCGCGTTGTCGGCGATCGTCGCGGCGTAACCCCGGACGAACGATTCGAGTTCGGCTGCAGGCACCAGGCGATTGATGAGGCCCATGGATAGCGCTTCCTGACCGTTGAACTTGCGTGCGGTGAAGAAGATTTCCGTGGCGAACGACGGGCCGACGACATCGACCAGTCGGCGGATGCCCTCGTAGCGATAGCCCAGGCCCAGACGCCCGGCAGGAATGGAGTAGATGCTGTCGTCGGCTGCGAGCCGCAGGTCGCACGCCAGCGCCACGCCGCAGCCGCCGCCGATGCAGTAGCCGCGGATCATCGCGATGAGGGGCTTGGAGAATTCCAGCAGGGCACGATTGGCGGCATCGCCGGCGGCGTTGTAGGCGTCGGTGGCTTCCTTGCCGCTGCGCTTCTCCTTGAACTCGGAGATGTCTGCGCCGGAGATGAAGGCCTTCTCCCCCGCGCCGCGCAGAATCACGAGCCGAATTTCAGGGTCGTCTTCGAAGATCTTCAGGGCGCCGGGAATCGATTCCCACATCGACATCGAGACGGCATTGTGACGCGCGGGATTGTTGAAGGTGATCCAGCCGATCGGCCCTTCCTTTTGCGCCAGCAGCTTCTCGGTCGTCGTCTGCACGTTCACTAGGGTCATGGGTCGGTCCTTGGGCGTCGATGGGAAGAAACCATGAATTATGAGCGATGCCCGCCGGGTAGCACAATGTGAGCCGATCGGCGCTGCACCGATCGCTATAATCGTCGCTCTGCCCGATCGGCCCCAACGAGACGGGGCGCGCGAGGGATCGAGGGAGGACATCCGTTGAACGTATCCGTACCCAGCCCGCGTGCTGCCGGGCTATGTGTCGCCGCCGTGCTGATCGCATCGTCACCGTTGTGGGCTGCCGCGCAAGGCGCCGGCGGATTCCCGTCCAAGACCATTCGCTACATTGTTCCGTACCCGCCCGGCGGTCCGCTCGACATCGTTGCGCGTACGCTGGCGCAGAAAGTCGCGCCCATGGTTGGGCAGCAGGTGTTGGTGGACAATCGCGCGGGCGCGGGTGGCAGTATCGGCGCCGACCTCGTGGCGAAGGCACCTGCCGACGGCCATACGATCCTGATGGGCGCGGTGGCGACGCATGCCATCAACCCGCATCTGTATCGCAAACTGCCCTACGATCCGATTCGCGATTTCACGCCGGTCACGCTCATCACTCAGGTGCCCAACGTGCTGGTCGTACATCCTTCCCTTCCCGTGGCGAGCGTCGGTGATCTCGTCCGGGTCGCGAAGGCCAGGCCAGGCGCGCTCAGCTTCGGCTCCGGCAGCACTGGAAGTGCAGGACATCTCGCAGGCGAGCTCTTCAAGGTTCTCGCCCAGGTCGACATGGTTCACGTCCCGTACAAGGGGGCCGCGCCCGCCGTGGCGGATCTCCTCGGCGGTCAGATTCATCTGATGTTCGACAATCTCGCCTCGGCGCTGCCACACGTGAAGGCCGGCAGACTGCGGGCAGTGGCAGTCACCACGGAGCAACCGTCGCCCCGAGTGCCGTCGTTGCCGACCATCGCCGCCGCCGGACTCAAGGGCTTCGACGTCAGCACATGGTTCGGCGTATTCGCACCGGCCGGTCTGCCGCAGGCAGTGGTGGAGCGTCTCCATGTAGCATTTTCCGACGCGCTGGGGCAGTCGGACGTGAAAACCGCACTCGGCAACCTGGGGGCCGAACCGTCGAATGTGACGCCTGCACAATTCGCTGCCTTCGTGAAGCGCGAGTTGGACAAATACGCCGAAGTCGTTCGCGCGTCGGGCGCGCGCGTGGATTGACGCACCGATCGACCATTCGAAGCTCGGAGGGCAGCATGCGTATCGTCGACATTCGTGAGACGGCCATCGCGTTGAAATCGAGTTTGCGCAACGCCGTATTCGACTTCAGCGAGATGACGACGTCGGTGGTTGCCGTGATCACCGATGTCATCCGTGATGGACGACCGGTGGCGGGCTTTGCTTTCAACTCAACGGGGCGCTACGCGTGCGGCGCCCAGATGCGTGCGCGCTTCATCCCGAGAATACTCAGGGCCGACCCCGACGCCTTGCTCGACGAGCGTGGCTGCAATCTGGCGCCCGAAAAGATCCTGGCCGCGATGATGCATGCCGAGAAGCCGGGCGGTCACACGGAGCGCTCGATCGCCATCGGGACGATCGAAGTGGCTGTATGGGATGCCGTTGCAAAGATCGAGGGCCTGCCGCTTGCCCGGGTGATTGCCGATCGCTATAGCGCAGGTCGGGTACTCGATCCCATGCCGGTTTACGTGGGAGGCGGATGGTATCGGCCGGGTCAGACCGTCGAGGATCTGCAGGACGAAATGCGCGGTCACGTCGATGCCGGCTATCGTATGGTGAAGATGAAGGTCGGCGGACTTCCTCTGGATGAAGACTGTCGCCGCATCGAGGCAGTGATGCGCGTCCTGCCCCAGGGCGTTGCCCTCGCGGTCGACGCGAACGCGAGGTTCGAGCGCGAGGATGCGCTTGCGTATGCGCGGGCACTTGCTCCGTACGAATTGCGGTGGTTCGAAGAGCCCTGCGATCCCCTCGATTACGCGTTGTACTCGGAGATCGCATCCTGTTACGAATCACCCATCGCGGGCGGCGAGAATCT
>JBIKKL010000340.1:0-5576 GCA_044360365.1 Burkholderiales bacterium
CGGACAGATGCGCCAGATCGACTGTCTCGCCGACGAGGAGGGCGACTGGGCGTTTCACTGCCACAAGAGCCACCACACGATGAATGCGATGGGCCACAACGTGCCCACCATGATCGGCGTGGACCATCGCGGCGTTGCCCGCCAGATCATCAAGTTGATCCCCGACTACATGGTGATGGGCGAGCGGGGCATGAAGGACATGACCGAGATGGAGATGCCGCTGCCTGACAACACCGCGCCGATGATGGCGGGGCAGGGGCCTTTCGGGGCGGTCGGCATGGGCGGAATGTTCAGTGTCCTAAAAGTGCGAAAGAACCAAAAGCGCGGCGACTACGGTGATCCGGGCTGGTTTCCGCATCCGCCCGGCACGACAGCCTACGAGTTCACAGGCAGCCTTCCCGATCCGGCGCGTTTCAAGGCGGAAGGCGCGGGGGCGATGCCCGCGGTTTCACGTCCCGCGCAGGACATCGAAGTCAAGATTCGCAAACCCACCGGCGCCCATGGCGGGCACGCGGGCCATTGAGCCGACGTTATCTCGCCAGCCTCCACGATTTCAACGAAAGGACAGGATCATGCAACACCTCAAGCGTCAATTCATTCTCGGCTTGACTGCAGTCGTGCTCGGCATCGGCGGCAGGGCACAGGCTCACGGCCCCGAAGGCCACGCGAAGAAGGCAGGCACCGTCGTCAAGGAGCAGAAGGACTGGGGGATCGCCGGCGATGCCAAGGCGGTGAAGCGAACGATCGACGTCCGCATGACCGACTCGATGCGGTTCACGCCCGATCGCATCGCCGTGCGCCAGGGCGAGACACTGAGGTTTCGCGTACACAATACCGGCAAGTTGATGCACGAGTTCGTGATCGGCACCAAGGCCGAGAATGCCAAGCATGCCGAACTGATGGTGAAGTTTCCGAACATGGAGCACGACGAACCCTACATGGCCCATGTGTCGCCAGGGAAGACCGGGGAGATCATCTGGACGTTCAATCGCGCCGGCACGTTCGAATTCGCCTGCCTCATCGCCGGACACTATCAGGCGGGGATGGTCGGCACGCTCACAGTCAGCACCCATTGAAATTGATTGCCGCTCGTGGCATTCACCCACGCATTCCGTTCTCGAGGAGTTCGACATGAAGTCTATCGCCATTCCCGTCGCGTTCTTTGCCTTGCTTGCCTTGCCTGCCATCGCACAGCAGAAGGCCGCAGACTCCGGCGCGCATCATTCGTCCGCGGCGACGAATCCCGCCGATTTGGCCGATGGCGAAGTACGCAGGATCGACAAGGACGCGGGAAAGCTCACCCTGAGGCATGGCGAGATCAAGCATCTCGACATGCCCCGCATGACCATGGTGTTTCAGGTGCAGGAGCCCGCGCTGCTCGACAAGGTCAAGGTCGGCGACAAGGTCAGATTTCGAGCCGAGAAGATCGGCGCGGCTTACGTCGTGACGGCGATCGAAGGGGGCAAGTAGCCCAGCCTTCATCGATTAGCCTCGTCAGTTCCGCGTTGCGTTGACGCAGTAGGGCGCGACGAAGCGTATCCGACGTCCGGATGCGCGAATGTTGCGCTGCCGCACCATGGCTGCACCTTAAAGGGTTGCAATAGCGCAAGACCCGTCGCTGCAACGGAGTGCACGGGCCGGCGCTGCTCGTGGCCATCCACCGGTTTGGAAAAAACCTGGATTGTGGGAAGCTTCGGAACTCAATCCCCACCACAGGAGGTGCGCCATGTCGAACAGCAGCGCTGATTGCGATTTTCTTTCCGGAATTCGGGTCGTGGATTTCACGCAGTTCGAGGCAGGCCCCTCGTGTACGGAGGCGCTCGCCTGGCTGGGCGCGGAGGTGGTGAAGATCGAGAACCCCGGTGCGGGCGATCCGGGGCGGCGCCTGAGGAAAGGGCAGCCCGATGACGATCCGTACTACTTCCAGCAATTCAATGCCAACAAGAAGTCGATTACGGTGAACCTGAAGGATCCGAACGGACTGGCGATCGTGAAGGATCTGCTGAGCAAGGCCGACATCGCCATCGAGAACATGGCCCCCGGGACGATCGAACGGCTCGGGCTCGGTTATGACGACGTCAGGAAATTGAATCCGGGCATCATCTACTGTCAGGTAAAGGGGTTTGGCGAAGGCAGTCCCTACGAGAAGAACCTTGCCTTCGACATGATCGCACAGGCGATGGGTGGCACGATCAGCGTCACCGGCGAGAAAGGACGACAGCCGGTGAAGCCCGGCCTTTCGCTGGGCGACACTGGCACGGGCATGACGATGGCCATTACGATCCTGGCTGCGCTGCGCAAGCGCGAGAAGACGGGTTCGGGATGCAGGCTGCAGGTCGCGATGCAGGATGCCATGCTGCACTACATGCGAACCAACTTCGCGACCCAATCGCGTACCGGTGAAGCAGTCGAGCGCGATGGCACTCATTCCGGGGGTGGCAGCAATGCCCCGTCCGGGTTGTATCCCTCCATGGGCGGCGGACCGAACGACTATGTCTGGATCATGACCAGCCGTGCAAATCCGGAACACTGGTCGCGACTTTGCAAGGTGATCGGCCGAGAGGATCTGATCGAGGATCCTCGTTTCGCCACGCCGGCAGCTCGCGTGAAGAACGATGCCGTGTTGGATGAACTCATCGCCGCGTGGACCACGAAGCGCACCAAGTATGAGGCGATGAATCTTGTCGGCGGCGCAGGAATTCCAGCGGGCGCGGTCCTCGATACGATGGAGCTCCTGAACGAGGAGTCGTTCGAGCGGCGCGGCATCATGCAATTCATGGAGCACAAGGACTACTCACCCGTGAAGATGCCCGCGTGGCCGGTGCGCATCGATGGCATGCCCCCGACGGTCAAGGCGTCGCCGGCGCTCGGGGAGCACACGGCGGACGTGCTGCGCACTTGGCTGAACATGAGCGCCGCGGACATCGAGAAACTCAAGGCCGGCAAGATCGTCTGAACCGGCGCAGCGGTGCCGGCGTCATGCGACGCCGAATTGATGGACGAAGAGTGGTTGGGTGAGGGGGAGGTCTCATGATCGCGCACCGTGGATGTTCGATCGCATGACCCGACACCGTGTCCCGACGGCTCACTCGGGCTTGATTCCGGCTGCCGTGACCGTCTTCGCCCACTTGTCGATTTCGCTGCGAAAGAACGCGGCGAACGCATCCGGTGAGCTGCCGCCGAGCTCGGCACCCAGGTCGAGAAATCGCTTGCGGACCCCGGGTACTGCCAAAGTGCGCGCCACCTCGGCCTGCAGACGGGCGACGACGTTCCTTGGCGTGCCGCCGGAGGCAAACATGGCATGCCAGTTGCCAGCTTCATAACCCGGCACTGCTTCCGAGATCACCGGCACGTCGGGCAGGATGGCCAGCCGTGCCGTGCCTGTCGTGGCGAGCATGCGAAGCTTGTTCGTCCGCATCAGTGGTACGCCTGCAATCGGGTTGTTGAAGGAGAATTGCATTTCGCCGGATACCAGGGCGGCGATGCCTTGCGCCGTTCCCTTGTACGGCACGTGCACCACGTCGATGCTGGTCATGCGTGTGAAAAGTACGATGGCAAGATGATTGGCGCTGCCTACGCCGGAAGAGGGGTGATTGAGTTGCCCTGGCCGGGACTTCGCGAGCAAGATGAACTGTGCCGTGTTCCGCACCGGCAGCGAGGGATGCACGAGCAGGGCGAAGGGCGTGGAAATCACCTGAGTGACGGGCACCAGGTCACGCTGCACGTCGTAAGGCAGCTTGGTGAACACGCTCGGATTCATCGAAATGGTGCTCGTCACCATGAGCAGCGTATGACCATCCGGCGGCGCCTTGGCCACCATCTCCGTGCCGAGGATCGTCGAGGCACCGGGACGGTTGTCTATCAACAGCTGCTGACCCAGCGCCTCCGCCATGTGCGGCGCAATCACGCGCGCAGTGGTGTCTGTCGGCCCTCCTGCCGGATAGGGAACGATGACCCGGATCGGCTTGGTAGGGAAAGCGGCGCCGGCACCGCCGGAAATCGCTCCGGCCGCAGCTGCCGCGACCAGTAGCACGTTCATCCGGACCGGAAATCGAAGGTGGCGTACGGGTCTCATGACTATCCTCCTTGGTGGGTTGGGCATGCGGATATGCACCGCGGCCTCGCCGGGACAAGCGCCCGGGTCGAAATCTGAATCGGCAAAACCCTCAGGAGTGCACAATTCCCGGTCGACAGGGACATCCGGCACCTAAACGGCTTCGCGAATCTCGCGCAGATACACCGGCAGATCCATGGTTGGCGGACGCGCGGGCACTTCGAACATCATGTCGCAAACAAACCCCCGGTGATAATGCCGATGTCCGAGAATATGGATCAGGATCTCGCCGCGCGTCATCTCGCCGCGGTTGCCGCCGATCAGCGTAAACGAAATGCGCTCCTCGACCTGCGCATCGGTCAGTCGGTCGCTCCATGCGACGTACCAATCGTCCACTTCCTGCTGTAACCGCCACAACTCTGCAAGCGGCGGATGGTCTTGCGTATTGCGGGCGCTATAGCCGTGATCGCGCCCATCGAGATGTCCTTGCCATATCCGATCGATGACGTAATTGTGATTCAAGGTATGCAGCATGTTGCGAAACAGACTCGTTCGTGGCTTGGCCGCCTCGCCCTCAGGCAGATGGGCGATTGAATCGAACATGAGTTTGTTGGCCCACGCGTTGTAGCGGGTCAGCATCTGTGCATTCCTGGCATCCACGGCAGCTCTCCTCGGATCTGGGTGACCGGTGGCGTGTAGTGTAGGCGATGTTGTCCAGTGTCATGGGCATGCTCCAGCTTTGCCGGCGAACCCAGATCGCTGGTGAACCTACCGCCGGTCTCGACCGGAACTTCTATCCTGTTGATAGACGCACGCTGCGCGCGGCAGTCCTGGCGAGAATAGTGTCCTGAGCCTGAGTTCGTTGACCAACGGACGAATGGTGGCGAGGTTGCCGAAGCGACGAAGCCGGGCGAAATCGGCGTCAAATGCCCAGGAAGACGCAGCCAGGTCGGACACTTTGCAGGGATTGTCGACAAAGCATGGCGTCGTATCTCGCCAGGTTTGCCGTGACCCTCTGGTCACGAAAGACGGAACCGTTATGCAGAGGATCGTTCACATCAAGCCACAGGGGCATGAACGCATAATGTTCGTATGGCAATAGTGCGCCATGAGGGTGTCGCGATCGTCCGCTCTTGAACCGCACGTCACCTCGTCCCGGCACTTGATGGATTCGGTCGAGCGTGGCGGTCCACGTTGGAAATTCGCGTATTGAAGTTTCAGCCAGCGTCAGTTCCAAAGGATGTAGCTCGATCTGCAGCGTGCAAATTCATTTCTTGGGCACGCTCGCCGTGCGACGTGCCGCCGCTTCGCCTAGCCCGTACGCTGGCAATGCCAGCGCCAGGGGAAGCAAGCAGTACGTGACGCGATAGGCCAGCACAGCGGCTAGCAGTTCGGGGATCGGCAGGCGGGCCCCGAGCGACACGATGACCACCGACTCCAGGACACCCAAGTTTCCCGGCACGTGCGTCACGATACCGACGACGGCGGCCAGCAGCATCACGCCGAGGACGGAGGGATAGTC
>JBIKKL010000341.1:0-5566 GCA_044360365.1 Burkholderiales bacterium
ATTCGCGTAAATCGATCGGCGCCGGGCCAGGCGGGCAACCAAACCGGGGCGTCGTAGAGGTGCTGCACGCCGTGCACGACCGCCGGTCGGTCCGGCTGCTCGGAAATGCGGGCGATCCCCTTGAGGCGCAACAAGTCCTGACCGAAGTGCTCGGCCATTGCCGACAGGAACAAGGGCAGGGTCGCCGCGTGCAGGGGAGATTCACGCACGATCGCAACGCTGCGGATGCCGCTGCTGTGGACCGATGCAGGCGCGACCGCGCTGCGCGCAACAGCCGGCATCCAGGAAGGGAGCGTCGTGCCGCATGCCGCTTCGGAGGAATTGAAAATGTCCTGCGGTCCGATTCGTCCCGCGACGCTGCGCCGCATCAGCACGCCGGGCCGGAGTTGAAGAATCGCAGCCTCGACCTCCGCAAGCTTGGCGTCACCCCGATCACCCTTCGTGATCACGATGCAGTCCGCCACGCCTACCTGGCGCACGCTCTCCTCGTAGCGGGCCAGTGCGTCTACGCCGAGCACGCCATCCACTGTCGTAACCACACCGGCCAGGCGAAAGTCGGCCCGCACCTGCCTATCACTCATCAGCGCAGCTACGATGGGCACGGGATCGGCCAAGCCGGAAGTTTCAATCACGACGCGGTCGAACTCGATGCGGCCGTCCGGTGTTCGCCGTCGCGCCAGGTCACTCAACGTCCGGACCAGATCGCTGCGCACGCGACAACACAAGCATCCATTGGACAGCTGAACGAAGTTCTCGTCGCTCGTGGCAAGGAGATCGTGATCGATCCCGACCTCGCCGAACTCATTGACGATGACCGCGGTTCGCCCCATCTCAGGATGGTATAGCAGGTGACGAAGCAGGGTCGTCTTGCCGCTGCCAAGGAAACCCGTGAGGACGTGAACAGGCAGCATCGCTCTCACCCAACGACCCGCGCGGGCCCGCCCGACTCGATATTCAACGTACGGCGCATCGCTCCGAGCACGCCCACCAAGGATCCGCAAGGTCTTCGGGCGGGTACCCTACTGCCCGGCTCGCCAGGCGACGGTGCAGCCCGACTCACATACCAGCGGAACGGGTCTGCGCTCGGGGCGCGCTCCAACTCGATGTCGACCCGCCCGTCTGCGAACCGAAGCAGTGCGACGACAGGTGCCGCACCCGCCTCGACCGTGGCATCGACTCCCCACTGCGCGAGCGTAAGCGCGAGAAAGGCACGGACCCGTTCATCCGAGGGCTGGCGCATGGGTCCGCCTACACGGCCGTACCGCGACGGATCTCATCCGGGATGCTGCGCAGGAGGTACTTTCCTTCCTGCAACGACGCATTGAGGACACCCTCTTCCATCACCACCTTGCCGCGCAATACGGTGAGGCACGGCCAGACGTACACTTCGTGGCCTTCCCAGGGCGAGTAGTCCTGCTCGTGCAGCATCTCCTTGCGCAACACCGTGCGTTTTGCAGGGTCGAGCACCGTGATGTCGGCATCCGCACCGGGAACGAGTGCGCCCTTGCGCGGATAAAGGCCCATGATCTTCGCCGCATTCGTCGACACGAGATCGACGAACTTCTCCAGCGTGTAGCCGCGACGCCCCACCATCTCCGTATACATGATCGCCACGCGCGGCTCGACGCCGACGTTGCCTCCAGTGGTGTCGTCGATGCGCTTGCCGATGGTTTTCACGTTGAGCGAACAGCAGACTTCGTCGGTGGCTACGGAATGGATCGTGCCGTCGACCGTCCCCGTCCAGAGTTCGTCCTGATCCGCCTGCGATTTGAGCGACGGATAGGTGTGGTACATCTGACCATTCGGGCGCTTGTAGTCTTCGTCGGTGTACATGAGGTACTGATGCAGCGTCTCGCCGTATACAGGCATGCCCCGCGCTCGCGCCTCGCGTATCGCATGCACGCCATTGGCCGCGCTCACATGCATGAAGTAGAGCACGATGCCCGGCACGTTCTTCGCGACGGACAGGATGCGACGAAACGACATGTCCTCCGACATCGCGTTGTGCACCTCGGCCATGTGCTCGAACCCGACGCGTCCCTCGCGGATCAGCTTCTCGTACATGTGCATCACGATATCGTTGTCTTCGCCATGCATGACGCACATGCCGCGTTCGCGCGCGACCACCTGGAAGACTTCCCAGATATCGCCGAAATCGACCATGCGACCCTTGCGACTCGGCGTGATGTCGGTCGTGAAGATCTTGATCGTCGGATATCCGTCCCGGATGGCCTGACCGATCTGCTCGAACAGTTCGGGCGGCAACGCGCCTTCGACCATCACGTGATAGCTGTAGTCGCAATAGCACTGGTCGCGCCAGTCGTCGTGCCGCCTCGCAATGGCTTCCTGGATGGTGCTGCCGTGCGTCCAGCGTGCGAAGTCGATGAGCGTCGTCGTACCCCCATGGAGCGCTGCACGACTCACGACCGACGGCGGATCCGTATAGATCACCGTGCCATCGGGCTGCGGCGAATACCACTTGCAATGCACGTGAGGATCGATGCCGCCGGGCATGACGATCTTGCCAGTCGCATCGATCAGTCGATGGGTGTGCCCGTCGCCGAACGTGCCGGCAGCGGCCACCGCGGCGACGGTCTCACCGCGCATGGCGACATCGAATGCTCCCACACCGCTCGGGGTAACGACGCGATCGCTTCGAATTACCAGATCGAACATGACACATCCTCCTCGATAACGCCTCGCCGGCCGACGGCGGCCAGTACGCAGGCGAACTTCAGTCGCCGATTACGTGCGCCGCAAGCGAGCGAACGGCGGCCCCTACATCGTCGATGCCGTCCAGGCCCAGCCACATCTTCTCGGCACGCTGCACGCCTTCGGGCGTCAGAACGTGACCGGCCAGCCCTCGAAATTTTTCAAGCAGCTCGTCGCGCCCGAAGGGCGCGTTGAAATCGCCGCGATGACTATCGACGGCGGCAGTCGCCGTACGACCATCCCTGAGCGTGAGCGTGACGCGTGCGGGTCTCAGCTTCGGGGCGACAGCGCTCATCGCAGGATCTTCGGCGATGGATACCTTCGAGCGCAACGCCGCGATCAGCGGATCGGTCAGTGCGCTGTCATCCAGATCTGCGTGCCCGAGCTTGCCGCGTACGATGAGCACCGCACAGGCGTGCGGAAGCGAATACTTCGAAGCGAAGAAATTCGGCGGCTGCGGATTGTTCATCACCGACGCAAAGCGATACGTCGCGATATCGATGCGCTCGACATCGGCAGGCCGCGGCTTCAGTTGCCGAAGGACTTCATGCATCGCATCCAGCGCCGGATGTATGGGGTTGCAGCAGGCGTACAGACGAAAGTAATTGCGCGTGATTTCCCAGGGTTCGCCGAACGAACCGAGCATCGGCGCCGGATCGAATCCCGTGCCTACCATGCGACCGAGCGCCTCTTCGACGGCATCCTCCTGCGCCGTGAAGCCTGCACGTACCAGTTCGGGCGCGAGCGCACCGACGAACCCGCTCATGCCCCCGGCGACGTTGAGGGCCGTCGCCCCAGCCACGACGTTCGTGTAGCTCGGCGTGAGCAACAGCGTGGTCGAAACCCGCATCGACCGGCTGATCCCTTCGGCATCGAGGCCGGCGATCCTGGCTCCGCCAGCGGCGGCTGCCAGCAGCGACGCCTGACCATTCTGATGCGCGAACGGTCGGGCCGTGAACGCCGTACAGAGTTTGCCGGCTGCTTCGTAGGCCGTCACGAAGGCTGTCAAAAGATCGCGCCCCGATGCACCTCGCGCTTCAGCGAGCGCGAGGATGCCGGGCAGCACCTGAATTGCCGCCTGTCCGGACACCAGGCGCAAACCCTCGCACAGTTCGATGGCTCGACCTGCAATGCCGTTCAACAAAGCTGCTGTGCGCGGATCGAATGTCCGCCAACCCGATGAGTACACCGTGGCGCCGCCTTGCGCTTCGTTCCCGAGGCCCGAGATCAGAGCGGCCACTTCAGGCCGCCGGGTCCCGGCAAGCATGACGCCGAAGGTATCCAGCAGGACGAGCTTGGCGTGCTCGCGGACGGCATCGGGTATATCGACCCAGTTCGTCTGCGCGACGAAACCGGCCAGGCGCTCGATCGGCACGCCCATGGCTCAGTCCAGCTTGATGCCGGCTTGCTGGATGATCTTCGTCCAGCGCGCGATCTCGTCGCGGACGAATCGTTCGAAGTCGGCGGGCCGACTACCGACCGGATTCGCTCCCTGCTTCGCCGAAAATTCCTTCACCGCAGGCGTGCTCATGGCTCTTGCCACGTCGGAACTCAACTGGTTGACGATGGCTTCGGGCGTACCCGTCGGCGCCATGAGCCCGAACCAACCCACGACATCGTAATCCTTGAATCCTGATTCGATCGCCGTCGGCACATCGGGCAATGAAGGACTGCGCTCGCGGGTCGATACGGCAAGCGCCCGCAATCGCTTGGATTGAATCAAGGCCAGTGCTGTTTCGATGGTATTGAAGGCGGTGGTCGCTTCGCCACCCATCACCGACGCTGTCGTCGCCCCGCCTGACTTGTACGCGACATGCGTCAAGTCGGTCTTGGTCACGATCCCGAACAATGCGCCTGCCAGATGCATGGCGCTGCCAGGCCCGGCAGATGCGTAAAGGACCTGCCCCGGCCGCTCGCGCGCCATGCGCACGAATTCCTGCAGGTTCTTCGCCGGAAACGAGGGCAGCACGACGATGACGTGCGGCACGCTGACGACCTGACTCACGCGGGTGAAATCCTTCACCGGATCGAACCGCAGCTTCGGAAACAGCCCCGGCACGAAGGAGAACGAGGCCGACGTCATCAGCCATGTGTAGCCGTCGGGCGCAGACTTCGCCACATGTTCGGTACCCAGGGTAGACCCGGCGCCCGGTCGATTTTCCACCACGAACTGCTGTCCGTGAACCGTGGTGAGTTGCTGCGCCAGAAGGCGGGCGAAGATGTCGGTACCGCCACCAGGCCCGAAAGGCGTCACGATGCGCACGGGCTTGTCGGGCCATTTCGGCCCTTGGGCATGCGCGACGGACATCGCGACGAGCAAGACCCCCAGCAACGATGCCGGCAATGCCGCTCCGAACCACCGCCCCGCTTTCCGAATCGTCATCGAACCGCCTCCCAATCGCCGTTGTTGGACGCATCCACAGGAACGGGCAGCGAGGTCCCGCCCCTGCGCCCCGTAATGCTCCAGTCCCTCGCTGCACTGCAGGAAAGGATAGTGATTCCAGGGGATCTTGGATAGCGGGTGTTGGAAAACGCGACGAACATGCGGAAGAGGCCGATTGCCGTCGATGCGGCGCCGGGCCAGCCGGCGGAGCAGACGTTGCAGAAAAACCACCACGCATCGCGTCTTGCAGAGAGACCTGCACGAATGCGCCGCATCAAAAGGGGGTGGCGGTCCAGCAGGGGTCGCTTCGCTAACTTGCTGAGGTCAAAATAATTCAAGTTTTGGTGATGTCGGGGATTCGAACCCCGCCTATCATGGGCTCGGCCTGTCTTTCTTTGCCTGCCGCTTTCTACGCCACCAAAGCACGCCGGTGAGAAACATCGTCAAAGGAATGAATCCAATTACAAACGC
>JBIKKL010000052.1:0-14040 GCA_044360365.1 Burkholderiales bacterium
GGCGCAGCAAGCCAGCATTTCGAACGAGGCACTGGCTGTAGTGTACGACCAAGCGGTCCTGGCCCGAGATCAGGTCAGTGGCGTGAGCCTGGATGTCGAAGCAGCCAATCTGATCAAGTTTCAGCATGCCTATCAGGCCAGCGCTAAAGTCATGCAGGTCGCGACCGATCTCTTTAATCAAATCCTCGCGATACGATAAAGCGAGTTTCATTCGGGCCTGACGATGCAGATATCCACGAATTATCGATATGAGCGCGCCACGGGCTATGTGACGAAGGCCCAAGACAGCCTCTCGACGGCCCAGGCGCAGCTGGCCACCGGGAAGCGTTTATTGGCTCCTAGCGACGATCCGGCGCGCGCGATGCGAATTGAGAACATTCGGGGCGCCGCCGAGCGCCAGGAATCCTTCCGCGCCGATCTCCAGCTCATTCAGTATCGTTACGAGACCGAAGAGTCGGCAGTGCGGGGTGTTTTGGAGTCGATGACGCGGTTCAAGGAGCTGTTCCTGCAGGCGACCAGCGACACCGCTGGCACCGTGGATCGGCAGGCGATTGCGACAGAACTGCGTCAGGTGCGCGCGCAGGTGGTCGAGCTCATGAACGCGCAGGATCGTGATCGACAATACATATTCTCGGGCACCCGGGTACGCGCAGCGACGTACCAGGAGCAAAGCGGTGCCATGGTCTACGCTGGCGATCAAACGCCCGTTTATGTCACCACGGGTGATCAGAGACTTCAGCAGTTCAACCGTTCCGGGCCTGATGTGTTCGGTCGAGTGGTGCGCAGTGCGGGCACTGAAGACCAACGGGCCGTCGGCGTATTCGAGGTACTCGACGATGCGATCGCATCGATCGAGTCGAGCGATCGGGATGGCCTCGAGCAAGGCTTGGATGAGATCGACCAGGTCTATGGCCGAGCAACCCTTTCATTGGCTGACATCGGTGGCATGCAGAAGAATGTCGAGATGCAACTCGACGTCGTGGATGAAACGCTGCTGCGTCTGAAGACGCTACAGTCCGAGCAGGAAGATCTGGATTACGCCGTGGCCGTAGCGGAATTGAGCAAGCAGTCGGTCGCGCTTGAGGCC
This sequence comes from Burkholderiales bacterium, assembly GCA_044360365.1. Lineage (GTDB taxonomy): Bacteria > Pseudomonadota > Gammaproteobacteria > Burkholderiales > WYBJ01 > WYBJ01. The sequence goes on from JBIKKL010000052.1 coordinate 1,088, forward strand.
GCGATGAGCAGCTTTGCGAAGATTGCCGCGCTGAATCTGTTTGACTATCTTGGCCGGTAGCGAAAGCTAGCCAGGGTAGTGGCTTTGATACTTGCGTCTGGCGCTGTGGCCCGCGCGGCGAACGAATCTAGGACAATCAATGGCCCAAAACTTGATCAGTGCTCTGGGTGCCGGCTCCGGCGTGGATGTCGCGAAGCTCGCCAAAGATCTCGTCGAGGCGGCGCGCGCACCGCAGAAGCAGTTGCTCGATGACAAGATGGCCAAAGCCGACGCTCGGATTTCGGGCTACAGCGTTATTCAGTACGCGTTGACGGAAATTCGCAGCGCGTTCACCGCGCTCAAGGATGCCTCCTCGTTCAACATTCTCAAGGCTACAAATACTCAGGATGATGCATTTTCTGTCACCGCGTCGGAGGACGCGCTCGCAGGAAACTATGGAATTGAGGTCTTGGCGCTGTACACCGCACAACGTTCGCTCAGCGACGGTTTTGCGGCAGCCGATGAGGATCTGGGGCAGCTACCCATCACCCTTACGCTACAACGGGGCAACAGCAGCCTCGGGATTGCCGTGACAGATAGCACTCCCGAAGGCATCGTCCAGGCGATCAACGATGCAGGTGCCGGTATCACCGCAGAGTTGGTGAATGTGGGAGGAGCATCGCCTTGGCGTATCGTCGTCACCGGAGAACAGGGCGCTGACAACGCGTTCACGCTCACGTCCGATCTGGACGCCTCCGTGCTGAACTTTTCTACGACGCTTACCGCTGCGAGCGATGCGCAGATCAGCATCAATGGCCTGACCTACGAGCGCGAATCCAATTCGATCGATGACATCATCAGTGGGGTGACGCTGGAGCTCAAAGCCCTCACGAGCGATGAGGCGCGGGTTTCGCTGACGCGCGACACCAGTGCGCTCACGGAGAAAATGCGAACGCTCGTCAGCGTTTACAACGATTTTGAAGAATCCCTAGATGTCCTTCGAGACCGTAATAGCGACGTCGAAGGCTTTGGTGGTGCGTTAGCGGGCGACTCGCTGGTCGAGCAAGTGCGTCGGCAGGTCCAAGGGTTCTTGCGCACGACAATCGATACCGACAGTGCGATTCAATCCCCCCGCGATCTGGGGCTCTACTTCATCGAAGGAAGGTTGACCTTCGACGAGTCGAAATGGTCGACGGCCCTGACGACCGGGTTCGACGGCGTTGTCAATTTGATGACAGGTTCCGGCGATGAGGATGGCATCAGCGCGACCGCGATCGATGACTTGGATGCACTGCTTGATAGTCGCACTGGCCTAATCGCTCAACAGAAGACGAGTACGCAGTCGCGCATCGCAGGTTACGAGGAAAGGCTCGAGCGCCTCGAATCCCAGATGGAGAAGCTGCTCGAGCGCTATACCCGGCAATTTAGCCTCATGGAAACCATCGTGGGCAACAGCAGCAGCCTACGCGAAAGTTTGAAGGGGACGTTCGAGGGGCTGGCGGCGATGTATACGCGTCGGTAGCACCCCGCGGTAAGAACGCCGCGCAGCGATTGTGCGCGGATGCGAAACCTGCTCGCGAATGACCGTAGGCTTCCCGGCTGCAGAGGCGCTCACTGCCGGATTAGGCTCGGTGGTCTTGCTAAACGCTGACCGGGACTCGGGCCGACCAAGCCATCGTCCGGGGTTCCGGCACAAACGCCGAGAGGGCGTTGCGCATACTCGACACACGGGTGCTCGATCAAGAATCGGTCTCCTTCCTGGGCGCCTGTCGGTTCTTTACTCTTTGTGGTCCCGCCCGCTAAAGCTGGATCGAGTGCTGTCGATCCCATCCTTATATGCGCAAGTGTCCGGCATGCAATCGCTACGCCTTGTCACTCCAGGAGCGAGACTATGAGTATTGATGTAACCAATGTGACCCACGCGGAATCAGCGGCGCGAAACGTAAGCGGGCGTCCCGGGGCCGGTGCTGTAGATCCTATCCGATCCAACGCAGTGCGGCCGAGCGCGGACGCGGCTCCCGCGCTACAGACGCCGAAGCCCGCAGACCTCGGGTTCGATCCGGAGGAGACGCGCAGAAATCTCGCAGAGGCGATCGACCGCTTGAACGAACAGATGCGCCGCAATGGCCGCGATTTGAATTTTCGGGTCGATGACCGGGTGCAGCGAACTGTGATCACCGTAAATCACGCTCAGACTGGCGAGGTGGTGCGCCAGATTCCCGTAGAAGAGATTCTGAAGGTGGCGCACAGCATCGAAGACATGAAAGGGCTGCTGTTCAATTCGATCACCTGAGGTCTTGCGGCTCACGGCGAATATTTTCGTGAGCGATGTAAAGCCGACAGAACAAGATCCGACTCATTCATTAACGGCTGGCTACACCTCGGACAACCGTCAAACAAGTGGGGCAGGCAGTAGGTAACGTCTGCCTGTCATCGAGTCCCTGCTAGGAGAGAAACATGACTGTCATCAACACCAACGTAAAAGCGCTCTTTGCGCAAAACTCGCTTTCGGTGAATGGCCGGAACCTGACGAATGCGATGCAACAGCTGTCTACAGGTAGCCGAATCAATAGCGCCAAAGACGATGCAGCGGGCCTGGCAATTGGTACGCGCATGACCGCTGACCTGCGCGGCATGAGTGTGGCCATGCGCAACGCCAACGACGGCATCTCGATGATGCAGACTGCGGAAGGAGCGTTGGGCGAGATCAGCAACATGCTGCAGCGGATGCGGGATCTGTCAGCGCAGTCGGCAACGGGTAGCCTGACGTCTTCCAACCGGCAGGCTCTCCAGGCCGAGGTAGACCAACTTGTCGCGGAAATAGACAATATTGCCAAGGCGACCAATTTCAACGGGATCAAGCTGCTAGATGGCAGCTCGAAATCGGTTGCCCTCCAGACCGGGGTCATGGAAGGTGACCAAGTCACGATGGGTATCGAGGCCGCGTCGAGCAAGTCGCTCGGGCTGCAAGGGTTCCGCGTCGAGGGGCAGGTGACGAGCGGTCGCGTCGGTTCCGTCAGCGGACTGGCTGTCGACGATGTGCAGATCAACGCTAAGAATGCCTTTGCAACGGCGCCAGCTGCCAACACAGCGCTGGCCTTGGCCGATGCGATCAACAGCAATGCGGGGCAGCATCGGGTTACGGCCGAAGCATTCAACACTTTCAAGGGCTCCGCGCCCACCGCGTCGGTGTTCGCGGCAGGCGCGGTGACGATCAATAGCGACTCCGTGGGTGCGGCCAGCAGCGTGGAGGATCAACCGCGACGTCGCCGGGATCACTGCGGTGCTCGGCAGTGACGGCACGATCGAACTGTCGAACGACACCGGAGCCGACATCGTGATCGCAGGTACGGCGCCGACCACGGCGGGTTTGACGGCGGCCACCTACACGGGCTTCGTGACGCTCTCGAGCATGGATGGCGGGCCTGTGTCGGTCAAGGCCAAGAACCTGGCCAATGGCTACACCGGTGGCCAGGGAACCATCGCGGACGTCAAGGCCATGGGCCTGAATGAGACCACGGACGGCAGCCAATTCGCCGGATCCGCAGTCTCGACGACGGCGACCGGAAAAATTCTGACCACCGACGACCTGCGTATCAATGGTATCCAGGTGGGGCCGTCGAGCGACACCTCGGCGACCTCGAAAGCGGCTGCGATCAATGCAGTATCCGCCCAGTCCGGCGTGACGGCCACTGCAAGGACCGAGGTAGCTTTGACGTTGGATGTCACTGGTACGAAGATGACAGACCTCGACGCGACTGCCGCGAACAAGACTTTCTCCATCAACGGTAAGACAGTCGACCTCAGTTCGGCAATAAGCCTTGCAACGGCTGTTGACGAAATCAACTTGGCAGCGGTGCCCGATGTTCTAGCCAGCTCGGACGATCTCGGGCGTCTGATCTTAACCTCTTCCACTGGGGCGAATATCACGGTTGTGGACGGGAGCGCGGCGTTTGTCACTGGGATGGCGTCGACGAGTGGTGAGGATGCGGTCAAGGCATCTGACGGCACGGCCCACGGTGGGTTTGCAGCGGCAATTGATGATGGGTTAACCGTGGCCGGCCGTATCAGCCTCAACTCCGAGACCGGCGCCGACATCCGCGTCGAATCGAAGATCGCTGGTTCCGCCACGAAGATCGGCTTTGCCGATCAAGGCGGTTCCGACACCATGGTGGGTGGCGCGTTGACCGTCACTACGCAAGCCGCAGCCGGGCGTGCCATCACGGCAATCGACGCTGCACTGGATGAAGTCTCGATGAGCCGTTCCACGCTCGGTGCCTTCCAGAACCGGTTGACGGCAGCCGTCGACAACCTGGCCAGCGGGAGCGCCAACCTCGCCGAGGCCAGGGGCCGCATCATGGACACCGACTACGCCAAGGCGACGACGGAACTGGCGCGTACCCAGATCGTGCAGCAAGCGGCCACAGCCATGCTTGCACAAGCCAACCAGCAGCCGCAGATGGTGCTCTCGCTGCTGCAATAAGGCGGCAATTGGTGCGGGCGTGAGCAACGGGGCATCCGATAGTAACGGATGCCCCGTTTTCGTCGGTGTGGACACATGAAGGTGGATCGCCGTCAGAAAACTGGCGGGAGCGAATAATATGGAGAGAGTGAGTAAATTGATCGAAACGTGCGACGCAGTTAGAATTTAATAAGAATGGGGGGCGGCACTCGCGTTCGACCAGCTCAGCATGATCGTTCGAAGCTCAGCCCAGTAGGCGACAAGAGCCATCCTCTGATTCCCACCTTGACTGCATGTAGACTTCGACATGTCACCCTTTCGCGGCGCCGATGTCCAGCGTTCTGCCACACGCGGTTGTAGCGTCTGTGCTCTGGTGAGGAAGTTTCTGCTTGGCGTGATGAGCCTGGTGTTGTTGTACTTTGCCTTCCCCGAATGGATGTTGCCGGAAGGGTTCGACTACTCGATGATCGTCGGCGATATCTTCCTGGTTACCTTCATCGCCCTGCTGGCCTGGCGCTTCTACCAGTACCGAAAAGAGCGGCGGGTTCATCCCGGGCCGTTCGACGCATTGACCTGGACCGGGCGCTCTCGTCATCCCAAGCATCGGGCTAAGCCATGATTCGGGTGATACAGGGCAGCCAGGTGCCCAATTGTTGGCAGTGTCGATATTTTGCAATCAGCTACGAGGCTCGATGGCCGTATCTTTGCCGTTTGATGGGAATCAAGACCCGCGCGCTGCCTGGCTTGGAGGTGCTTCGGGCCGATGGACGGCCCTGCCAGGGTTTCGTCGACAAAGGTTCCCCTGCAATGGGCCCTGTTCGCTCCCAGCGCGAGGGCGGCGGCTTCACCGCCTGAGGCCGTCGCGGTGCTGCAACGGACGCGCGAAATGAATTTGGCTCGAATGCGTCGATCGTCTACCGTGTGGCGTGCAGTGCTCGCGGCTATGGGAGCGATGATCGTCACGATGAGCGTCGCCGGCGAACTCGATGTGAAGCGCTCAGCCTCGGATCCGGTGGAGACGGGCGTGACCGCGTGGGATCGAGGTCATTACGCAACCTCGATGCGCGCGTGGCGCCCGGCCGCTGACCGCGGCGACCCAATGGCCCAAAACAATATCGGCCTTCTGTACGAGCGAGGGTTGGGTGTTCCCCAAAGCTATGTCGAGGCCATGGTTTGGTACCGACGCGCCGCCGAGAAAAACTTGTCGCAGGCGCAATACAATATCGGGCTGCTCTACCATGCCGGCTACGGTGTGGAGCGCAATCCACGGGAGGCGCTGGCGTGGTTTCGCAAAGCTGCCGCACAGAATCTGGCCCATGCACAGTATATGCTGGGGCTGATTCATCACGAGGGACAAGGCTCGCTTGCGAACCCCTCGCTTGCACTCGATTGGTTTCATAAAGCGGCGATCCAAGGCCATGCGGGCGGGCAAATGATGGCTGGGTTATTGTATCTGTCGGGCGACGCGGGCAAGGTGGACGCCGAGCGCGCCTTTCTGTGGTCGGATGTTGCGCTACGCAATGGCATGTCGGATGCGGAGCTCATCCGGGATTACGCCAGCTACAAGCTTAGCCGTAAGAAGATCGAGGCGGCTCGGCGCGATGCCGAGCGCTGCTTCACCAGCGCATTCAAATCCTGTCCGCAGCGTTAGCGCTCGTAGGCTGCCGACTTCACTGCCCTCTCGTGGTGGCTGCGCAATGACACGCTATGACGCTACGCCGACACTCTCTGTGTCGACCACGGGCTCCTTTTTGGCATTTTTGTAGCGCGGCCTGCCGCTTCAACGCGATTGGGCGGTCGATCCCATCGCGACCGGACGATTGTGCCGGATCGCCGACACCTCCCGATTGCCGTCGTTTAACCCGGATTGTTCCAAAACAATAATAGGTTAGCCAGTAAAGTATCAATAAAACGGTCTGGTACGATCATTGCTCCCGATAAAACGGCAAATCGGAGATGGGTAGTGGATCAAGTAACCGACACACGCGCAGTTTGGCTCGACCCGAGCACGCCGCTCGGCGACACGGAGCAAAGCGCGCTGCAATGCGCTGGGTGGCAAGTACGCCCCGTTCGGACGCTCGAAGAGTTCACACGCGAGGCGGCTGCGGCGGATGCAGCGGTCATCCGCGCCTGGTCGGATGTGGAGATCGTGCGCGACGCGCAGGTGCAACTGCAACGCGCAAGCATCCATGTGCCGATCGTGTGTCGACTCGACCCGAATGCGCTGCACATGGCGACCACGCTCGCCCGAAGCGGGGTCGAACACATCATCGGTGCTGGGGACTGGTCGGCCGTCAGCTGGCGAGCGGTCGCGACTGAACTTCGAAGCCGTGCCAAGCAGGCGGTGCCGATGGACAAGCGCCGTAGTGTGGTCTTCGTCGATCCGGCCAGTCAACGTCTGCTGGCGCTCGCGCAACGTGTCGGGCAAGCGGAGGTGACGGCGCTCATCCTCGGCCCCACTGGAACGGGCAAGGAGGTGCTTGCGCGCGTCCTACACGAGTCCTCCCAGCGCGCGCGCGGTCCCTTTCTGGCACTGAACTGCGCCGCAATGCCCGAACCGCTGGTGGAGGATCTGCTGTTCGGCCATGAGCGCGGGGCGTTTACGGGTGCACACCGAGATCACCCAGGTCTGTTCGAGCAGGCACAGGGAGGTACGCTTTTCCTCGATGAAATCGGCGAGATGCCGATGCATTTGCAGAGCAAGCTGCTGCGCGTTCTTCAGGAGCGCGAGGTCACGCGACTGGGTGGGCGCGGATCCCTTCGGATCGATGTGCGCATCGTCGCCGCCACGAACAAGGATCTGCGCCGTGCAATCGCTGAGCGCGAGTTTCGTGAAGATCTCTATTACCGTATTGCCACCTTCCAACTACGCCTACTGCCGTTGAGCCACCGCCGCGGCGATGTATTGCCTATTGCTGCGCAATATCTTGCGCAGCACGGGGGAGGGCAACGCGCCTGGCGAATGACTGCCGAGGCGCAGCAGTGCTTGCTCGAGTATGCTTGGCCCGGGAATGTGCGCGAGCTGGAAAATGTGATGTTGCGCGCAACAGTGCTTTGCACGGACGGCTGCATCACGCCCGCGCATCTGATGTTCGACGCGTGGGAGCCGACAGTGGGCACGGATTGGCATGAGCCATCCGTTGCAGCCGCCGAAATAGACGACGGTTACGAGGGCGGTGTCGAGGCGTCGGGCATGCCCCAGACAGCAGGCGGCCTGGGGCAGCTTTCCGGACTGCAGCAACCGGACGCTTCGCCCGCACCGGATCTGCACCGCGCTATCAAGCACAACGAGCATCAAATCATCATGGCAGCCATCGCGAGCAGTTCAAGCCGAACCGAGGCCGCCGAGCGCCTGGGAATCAGCCCCAGAACCTTGCGCTACAAGCTTGCTCAACTGCGTGAGCTCGGGTTGCACGCTGCGCTTACCGATTGACGTCCCACTGATATCTAGGAATACAGCCGGTCATGGTCGAAAAAATAAACTCCCCAGCCAACATACAGGCGATGCTGCAGGTGATGCGCGCATATGAGGCGCAGGCATCGGCCGAGCCACAGGCTGCGATGCTCGAGCCTGCGAGCGCAGCCAACGCGAAGATGGGCTTCGGTGCTCTGGTGCAGGGCGCCATTACCCAGGTGAACGCGATGCAGCTCGAGTCACGAGCACTGCAATCGGCGTATGACAGCGGCCAGCCCGTGCCCCTCACGGACGTGGTTCTGAGCATGCAGAAATCATCGCTTGCGTTCGAAACGACACTGCAGATTCGTAACCGCGTGCTCAAGGCTTACGAGGAAATCCTCAATATGCCGGTGTAGCGCGGTCGTTAGCGTGCGACCGGTAATGCATTCCTGTTAGATCGAACCTTAGGGAACCTGATGGCTCTTGCCCCCCAAACTGCCTCTGGCGGTGACTTGGCAGCTGCGTCCGTGCCGGGCACGGGGGCGGCTCCTCGCTTCACGCCGATGTCCGTGGCACCCACCAACGAGACTGCCGTTGTGCCTGTGGCCAGCCCCCTGGGCGAGCGTAGGGCGATCGAACGCGTCCGGGCGGTGTTCGAGCAGCCGGCGGTACGGCGTGCGCTGCCTGCACTGTTCGGTTTGGCCGTACTGCTCGTCTTCGGGTTGATCTATGCACTCATGCAGGCGACGCCCTACCGACCGGTCATGTCCGGCATGCTGGAGGCGGATCAGCAGGCGGCTTTCGAGGTGTTGCAGAAGGCGGAGTTCAAACCCCGTATCGACAACGCGACCGGACAGCTCACTGTTCCCGCAGATCGATATCATGAAGCTCGACTCCTTCTGGCTTCCCAGGGACTGCCGAAGGGCGGGGCCACCGGACTCGATGCCCTCAAAGATCAGTCGTCCATGACGACGAGTCAGTTCATGGAACAGGTGCGGGTCAACGCGGCGATGGAGCAAGAGCTCGCACGCTCCATTGCTCAGATCGCAACTGTGCAAACTGCTCGCGTGCATCTGGCCACGCCCAAGCAGAGCGTCTTCGTTCGCGAGCGGATTCTGCCTAAGGCTGCCGTGGTGGTTACGCCGCATCCGGGGCGAGTGGTGTCGGCGGCTCAAGTGCAAGCGATCGTCCACTTGATATCGTCCAGCGTTCCCTATCTTGCGGCGGACCAAGTCACCGTCGTCGACAATTTTGGCAAGCTGCTCACCGAGTCGGCGGCAGAACTCAAACTCGGGTTGACCGCCGCTCAGACCCAGCACAAACAGCAGGTCGAGGAGCTTTATCGTACTCGTATCCAACAGATGCTCGCACCCGTAGTGGGCGAAGCGAACGTGCGCTCCCAAGTCAATCTGATTCTGGATTTCACGCACATCGAGAGCACCACCGAGGATTTCGACACGCGTGACAAGGGCCCTAAGACTCGCTCCGAAGTGTTGGCCGAGGACCGGGGCGTGCGTCCGAACGCCCAAGGGGTCCCGGGTGGGCTGGCGAATACGCCGCCGCCGCCGCCAGCCGCAACCCCTGAGACCAACGTGGATCCAACCAAAGGCCAGACTGAATCCACCGACAAGCTAAGCAGTCGGGTGACTCGAAACTACGAGCTGGACCGAACGGTTCGTCACGTGAAAAACGCGACGGGGGACGTGAAGCGCTTGAGCGTGGCCGTCGTCATCAACGAGCGCCCGGTCCCTATCGTCGAAGGTCAACCGCCCGCCGCGGACGCACCCAAGAGCATCGCCTATTCGCCTGAAGAGCTTGAACGGATGCTCGAACTGGTACGCCAAGTGGTGGGCTTCGACAAGGAGCGCGGCGATGCCGTGACCCTTGTGCCAGCGCGGTTCGAACCCCCGCAACCGCTCGAGACATTGCCCTGGTACGTCGATAGCGAGGTTCACGGCATGATTCGCTACGCCGTGATCGCTGTGCTCTCCCTGGTATTCATGCTTGTCGTGGTGCGTCCGCTCATGCGCGCGATGGTGAAGAGAGCGCAACCCCCGGAGGACGCACCCGCGCAGCTGACCGATGGTGAGCTCACAGACGAGGACATGCGCATGATCCAGTTGGGCGAGGGTGAGAGTATCGAGGACATCAAGGCAAAGTTGCGTCCGCGTCGTTCTGGCATCTCCGCCGATATGCTCGATACCGCGAACACATACGACGACAAGGTTGCGCTCATCCGGATGCTGGTTGTTGAGGATTCGGCGCGTGTGGCGAATGTGCTGAAAAGCATGATCAAGACCAGTTAGCCGGTAGAGACGAAGGGCGATCATGGCCGAGAGCAAGGAAGTCGCTAAAGATGCCAAGGCGAAGCCCCCCCAGGGGGCGAAGAACCCGTCTCGGCAAGGCAAGGAGCCTTCCACCGCCGTGGCGACGACGAACGAGGTTGTCATCACGGAGGAGGTTCGCCAGGAAGTCGAGCAACTGACCGGCGCCCAGCGGGCGGCAGTGCTCATGCTTTTGTTAGGCGAGCAGCAGGCGGCGGAGATCATGCGCTACCTCAACCCAAAGGAAGTGCAGGTGCTCGGGGCGGCAATGGTCGCGGTGGCCGACTTGTCGCAAGAGGCTGTCAACGTCGTTCTGGATGATTTCGTCGCAACGTTGAAGAAACAGACGAGCCTTGGTCTGGGCACAGGCGATTACGTCGAGAAGGTGCTCAAGCGTGCCCTCGGCGAGGACAAGGCCGCATCTGTGCTCAGTCGTATCATGCCGGGGCAGGGCAGCAAGGGGCTCGAGATTCTAAAATGGATGGATGCGCGCTCGATCGCCGACATGATCCGGGGCGAGCATCCGCAGGTCGTTGCGATCATACTCTCGGTTCTGGAGTGCGACGTGGCTGCTGATGTGTTGAACTTCCTGCCGGTTGATGCTCGCCCCGAGATCATCCAGAGAGTCGCCTCGCTTGAGACCGTGCAGCCTTCGGCGATGGAAGAGCTGGAGGCGATCATGAGAAAACAATTCTCGACCAGTTCGTCGGCAAAATCGTCAAGTATTGGCGGTATCAAGGCCGCGGCGAAGATCATGAACTTCGTCAAGGTCGACATCGAGGGCGCGATTATCAGCGGTCTATCGGATCTCGACGCCGATCTGCTGCAGAAAATCCAGGACAACATGTTCACCTTCGAGAACCTGTCGGGCGTGGAGAATCGTGCGATACAGACGATCATGCGCAACGTCGACCCCGAGATGCTCATGACTGCGCTCAAGGGTGCGCAGGAGTTCGTCAAGGACAAGTTCTTCGCGAACATGTCCGCGCGTGCACGCGCAATGTTCGTTGACGAGATGGAAGCCAAGGGTCCTCAACGTATTACCGACGTAGAAGAAGCACAAAAGGCGATCATGAGAATCGCGCGTAAGCTTTCGGACGCGGGTGAGCTGGTTCTGTCAGGCCGCGACAATGAGTTCGTCTAAGGCGCAGTTTCTACCGACGCAATGGAGTGGTGAAACTGCCGTGCAGGCGCACGGCGAAGCGCCGACATTCCATCCGGTCGCGTGGGACCAAAAACTCGTCAAGTCATACGGTCTGTGGGCGTTGCAGACGATCGAGTCCGGGGAGGCAGATCCGGATCGGTTGCACGTGAGCGATGACGGCGCGAGGGAATCTGCCCCGTTACCGGTGCGGGCGGAGCCAGAACCGCTGCTGCTGGCAGGCCCGCTGGACGAGCCTGCTCGCTCGAAACTGTCGGATGCCGATGTCGACGTAATCAAATCAGCAGCCTTCGAGCAGGGTCGAGCGGCGGGGCTGGCGGCCGCTCAAGCAGCGCAGGAAGCGGAGATGGCGCACGACAAAGCGTTGCTTCGTAATCTCGCGCAGTCGCTCAATGAACTCATCGAGCATCCGGATAGCCTCCATGAACCCTTGAAGCGGCTCGCCATTCATTTGGCCAAGGAACTCGTTCGAGGCGAGCTGAGCATCTCCGGGCAGGCCATCGATCGACTGATCCGGCGTTGCCTCTCGGAGATTGATCACGCGGGTAAACCGGTGGTTGTCTTGCTCAATCCCGGGGACAGGCAGCGTCTACGCGAACGGGAGCATGCATTGGAAGCGCTTCTCAAGGTCGAGGAGCATGAGCGCATTTCCTCTGGGAGTGTGGAGGTTCGGGTGGGCGACGCCATTGTGCAGGACCTCATCGAGACTCGACTGCAGTCGCTTGCTCGCGCGGTGCTGGCCGATCCGCAGTCATGGGTGGACGCGTCAAGTTGGAGGCCCGGATCTTCCGCGCCCAGCCCAGACACGGGCGGCGATGCGAATGTGCATTGGGTCGAGCGGGTCGATGAGGCAGCCGAGACGCTTGAGCAAGCGGGAGCCGGGGAGTGGAAGGATCGCCCGAGCAAGGCCTCGGGGTGAGCAGGTTCGCCGCCCAGGTTGAGAAGCTAGTCGCAGGGGTTGGAAGCGACCCGCCGCAGCGATTCGGCACCCTAGTCAGGCTCGTGGGCCTGCGCCTGGAGGCGAGGGGGCTGCGAGCGCCTCTGGGCGCTTGTTGCGAAGTCATCGACGAGTCGGGGCAGGCCATCGAAACCGAGGTCGTCGGCTTCAACGATCAGACGCTGTTTCTGATGCCTTTTACCGAGGCACGCGGGATTGCGCCCGGTGCGTTAGTGCGTATGGTCAGCGAAAGCGACGCGGTCTGGCTTGGGGATGGGCTGCTTGGTCGTGTCATCGATGGGCGTGGGCGACCGCTCGATGGACGGCCGCCACCCGAGTACACCGCCTGCGGCAGTCTGCAAGGCAGCGCGCTCAATCCGATCGACCGTCATCCGATAAATGAAGTGCTTGATGTGGGCGTTAAGGCGATCAATGGTGTACTGACGCTGGGGCGAGGCCAGCGACTGGGGCTGATCGCTGGATCGGGGGTCGGCAAGAGCATGCTTCTTGGCATGCTCACTCGCTTTACCGAGGCACAGGTCGTCGTCATTGGGCTGATCGGAGAGCGTGGACGAGAGGTGCGCGGCTTTATCGAGGAGGCCATTGGAAGCGAGGGCCTTGCGAAGTCTGTGCTGGTGGCGGCGCCTGCCAACGTATCCCCAGTGCTGCGCGTGAAGGCAACGCTCATGACG
>JBIKKL010000450.1:0-4466 GCA_044360365.1 Burkholderiales bacterium
AGAGTACTTTCGCGACCAAGGAAAGCACGTGTTGATGATGGTAGACAGCTTGACTCGCGTCGCACACGCGCAACGCGAGATCGGGCTGGCGATTGGCGAGCCGCCGACCGCTAAAGGCTATCCCCCCTCGGTCTTTGGGTTGTTGCCTACGCTCATTGAGCGGGCGGGGGTAGGGGCTCATGGGCGCGGCTCCATCACAGCGATCTACACTGTGCTCGCCGAAGGCGATGACGGCAACGATCCGGTGGTTGATATCGCGCGAGCGTCACTGGATGGACAAGTTATGTTGTCGCGAAAGCTCGCGGACGCAGCGCATTACCCGGCCATTGACCTGAATGGTTCGATTTCACGCGTGATGTCGGCACTTCTGGCGCCGCAGGACTTGAAGCTGGCAAACAAGTTTCGGCGTCTTTGGTCGCTCTACCAACAGAACTTCGACCTCATACAGGTTGGCGCGTATGAGGCGGGAACGAATCCGGAGCTTGACCAGGCGATCAAGCTGCGACGGGGTATGGAGTCCTTTCTTCAACAGGACACGCGCCAATCGGTAAGTTACGCGGAATGCCAACGCGCGCTGCGTCAAGTGATGGGCGACTAGGCGTTCTAGAGTGCGGGGAGAACAGCGAATGTCCGAATCGAAGAGCCCCTGGGAGGTTCTGGCGCATCGGGTAAAGAAAGATGTCGATCAGTGCCGTAGAGACTGGCGAGCAGCCCAGGCGCGTGCAGACGCACTAACGAGCAGTCTCACACGCATAGAGGCAATGATCAAAGAGTATGAGCAGGATCTCGTCACACCGAGGGAGGCGGGACATAGCATGTGCGACGAGTTGAACACTCGACGCTTTCTTGAACAAGTGCGTGCGCTGCATAGCCGGACGCAAGCAGACAAGCGCCACGCCGATCAGGTCTGTTGCGCAGCTGCAACAGCGCTGAGCGAGCAAGAGAGGGAGCGGCTCAAAGTCAACATCCTGATCGACACGGAGCGCAAAAACAACCGTCGTCGCAGCGAGATTCGCGAACAGAAGAATAGCGATGAGTGGGCTCTGATCCGTTATCGCTGGCGAGATTCGTAGCCTATAACAATGACTCTACCTTTGCATCTCATCCCGTGTATGAGGAAATCGCCCAGCGGCTAGCTAAACTGTCAAAGAAATGGCAAAATGCTCGAACTGTGCGTACTATCCAAACCATTGTGCTCGTGAAAAAGCCTCCTTTTCCAGCCTATGCAACACAATCGCCTGCTCCCGAGAGCGGGCATGATGAAATCCATTGACAGTGAAGTGACTTTCGATGCTGGCCGCTCATGAGACTCCCCTGGTTTTGGAGCCGGTTGCCATAGTCGGTAGCAGTGCGGCAACGCGCACGCTGCTCGAGATGATCGATATGCTGGTGGCTTCTTCCTCGACAGTTCTCATTTGCGGGGAAAGCGGAACCGGCAAAGAGCTTGTTGCCCAAGCCTTGCATCACCGTGGGCCGAGACGACAGCGGCGGTTTGTCCCCATCAACTGCGGCGCAATCCCGAAGGAGTTGCTCGAGAGCGAACTTTTTGGTCATCGCAAGGGCGCATTCACCGGAGCCCTAGCTGACCGTTTCGGGCGCTTTGAGCTGGCACACGGTGGCACGCTATTTCTCGACGAGGTCGGTGATCTGCCTGCGGATATGCAAGTGAAGCTGCTGCGAGTGCTCGAAGAGCGCTCGATAGTGCCATTAGGATCGAACAAGCCTATAGAGGTGGATGTTCGCGTTGTCGCTGCCACTCACAAAGTGATGGAGCGTGAGGTGAGTGAAGGTCGCTTTCGCGAAGACCTGTACTACCGCCTCAACGTTCTTCCAATGTACGTACCCTCTCTTCGAGAGCGGGCTGACGATATCCCCGAGCTTGTTGCTTTCTACGCAGACCGCTATCGGGGGACGGATGGGCGTGTTGTTCGGTTCAACGCGGACCTTATGGATGCGCTTCAACGTTATCCTTGGCCGGGTAATGTGCGGGAATTGTGCAACCTTGTCGATCGCTTTTCCACGTTTTTTCCGGGCGAGGCTCTCAGCTTGAAGCGTATTCCGGACTGGTTGCTGCCGAGCGGCTTGTCGCGGATCAAGAGCGAGATGCTTGCCGAGGCCTGCACGGGACAAAAGACCGATTCCGAGGAGCGCCAGGTCGACTCGACTGTGAAACAAACGGACTACGTTCTTAATGGTGTGGAGCGGCTGCCGTTCTCCGACGATGAACCGATGGAGCCAGCTTCCTTGGAAGGGTTGCTCATGATGGCACAATCCATCGATCCACAGGAGAATGCGACCGTGCGTGGCAGCGTCGTATCGGGAAGCTTTCTTCGAGTTCAATCGAGAGCACCTGAAACGGACGTAGCAAGCCATCCCATTCCAGGAAATGGATGGGACGCTAACGTAAGTGCGGAGAAGGCCGAAATCTGTGATCCTAAGAGTCCGAAGTTCATTGAGGTGCTGCAGCCTGAGGGCATTTCCCTGAAGGAGAGGCTGACTGAAATCGAACGAAACTATATTGTCCAGGCGCTTGAGCGCAGCGAGTGGAATGTATCGAAGACGGCTCGCCTGTTATCTCTACAGAGAACCACTTTGATTGAAAAGATGAATCGTTTCAAGCTAAGTAAGGACGATCGCGCCTAGCCGTCGAAGACGAGCCAGAAGAGCTTGGGCTCGGATGCTAAATCTCGGCAGGTGCCGTTGCCATTGAACGTGTAAAAAGAGCAGCCAAGCCGGCGACCATAGGGGCTTTCGTCTGAAGCCCAATATTTGTCGACCGTCACCGAGGGAAACAGTTGGGGGTTGATTGCTGGATTATGGCATTGGGCTTGACGAAGCTGGGCCATTTCCCTAAGAGTTGGAAGACGCCAGTTTCGACCCGAAGTGGCCGCAAAGTCACGCGCGTAAGCTCGGGCCGAGGCAAGATCAACCTTAAGGGCTGTACCAGTACACCCGCCAACGGTAAAGCGCTCGCCCGCATTGCACCGATACCAGCGCAGACCTGTATCAGGATCGTGTGCGAGGCCTTGATCTACAATAGTCCATCCGCCGTAGTCGCCCTCTTTGGTGGCGTCGTTGCAGGCAAGTCGATCAAGGTATCGTTCGCAACCTGACAACGCCAGTAGCGACAGTAACAGGATCAAGTAGGTTACGCGGTTCATCGGTATGTGTTTCTATGCGGATATACAAATAATCGGTTGGTGAGGGCCGCAGTTTAGGCGAGATTGGCGCATTGAGTAATTCTTAGCCTGGCGCAATCAAGCTTGGGCCGTTATGGTCGATCCTTCATGTTGTTGTGCCGAAATCGGAGCGATTCGATTTTCTTTCATTCCTTCCGGCGCCTGAACACAGCATGTGTTCGGCCGTTGCCACTTTGAACTTATCGATAAGTCATGGATCTCGCTACTATCATAGGGTTTGTTGCGACCTTTGGTCTCATCATCATGTCCATGGGGGACTCGCCAATGACGTTTGTAGACATGCCCTCCGTCTACATCGTCGTTCTTGGAACCCTCACCGCTGTACTCGCGCGTAGCTCCTTCGAGGAATTCATTGGCTCGATGGGTGTGGCCATGAAGACCATCAAGTACAAGGTCGATGCGCCGGAGGCGCTCATAGATAAGCTTGTTGAGTTGGGAACGATTGCGCGCAAGGATGGCATGATCGCCTTGGAGGGGCAGGAGCTCAAAAACGCGTTTCTCGCAAGAGGCGTGCGTATGCTTGTCGACGGTACAGATGCGGGGCTGATCAAGACCACCCTGGAGAGGGAGATGGCAATGATCCAGAAGCGAAACTCGGAGGGGATGGCCTTCATTGCATCGGCACAGGAGATTGCACCCGCCATGGGCATGATTGGCACCTTGGTGGGACTGGTTCTCATGCTAGGTAACATGAGCGACCCCAAGGCGATCGGGCCTGCGATGGCAATCGCGTTGTTGACGACCCTGTATGGGGCGGTCATAGCTAATTGCATGTGTATCCCTCTGAATCAAAAACTCGCAAAGCTTGATCAGGCGGAGTCTCTCAACCATGAACTGATCATTGAGGGGGTCATGTTCATTCAAGGAGGCGGCAATCCGCGTATGTTGCCGGACCTGCTCATGCCCTTCGTTGCACCAAAGGTGCGCGCGAAGCTCGAGGCCGCGGGGAGCAAGTGATGAGCATTTTGCACGGGGGATGGGATCGTGGCAGAGAGCACGAGTCAAGCCGACACGGGTAAGGCGCCGATGGAGGAGGCAGGCGTTGCGGTTGACGAGGAGGCGACGACTGCTGCGCCAAACAAGAAGGAAAAGCATTTTTCGCCCGAAGACTGTCCGAAGTGCGAGGAATGCCCGCCATGCAAGGCGGGGGCCCCGGCCTGGATGGCTACGTTTGCCGATATGGCGACACTGCTGATGGCATTTTTTGTGCTCCTTCTTTCATTCGCCGAGATGAATGTGCCCAAGTACAAGCAAATCAACGGGTCG
>JBIKKL010000342.1:0-5544 GCA_044360365.1 Burkholderiales bacterium
TGCGATCTCGCTCACCTGCAGCGAGGCGAGCACTTTCTGCCCGAGGCGCGAATCCGGACCCTGCCAGGCTTCGGTATCGCGCTTGAACATCACGATGCCCACGCCGCCGATCACGAGCACCAGCAGCAGCAGAACGATGAGCTGTTTGCGGTTCATGGCCTCACCTGTTGCTTGCGGGAGAGGGCGACACCCGCGCCGAGCAGTATCACCAGCAGCGGAATCGCCCCGATGTTGACGACCTTGGTCCAGAACTGCAGGGATTGGGTGTCTTCACGCAGGTTCCGGCGCAGTTCCTTCAGTTCGGCCCTGGCTTCCGTCGAGCGCTTGCGGAAGTTGTCCACCTCCATCTGCTGTTCGGGCGAGAGCACGACGGACCCTTTGTCCTTCGCCTCGCCGCGGCGCTTCTGGATGTCCTCGAGCTTCTTCTGAGTCTCCTGCAGGTCGTCCTCGAGCTGCTTGATCTTGCCGAGGTAGGCCTCCTGCGCCTTGGATTCCATCTGCCGCACGACGGTAAGCGGACGCGTGAACGCGGCGCGGCTGCGCAGACTGATGAGATTCTTGTCGGAGGCGAGCTGTTCGACCAGGCTTTGTGCGAGGTTCAGGTTGCCGTTGCGCGGCACGATGACGCGCTGGCCGAAGACGTCCTGAATCTCGACGGCAGCGTTGTCCGTGAGCATGTCGGCATCGGCGACGAGCACCACCATGCCTTCTTCCTTCGCTTCCTTCAGATGGGGCGCGGAGGCCTCCGGCTTCGCAGGGGCGGCTTCCTTGCCTTCGCCTTCCTTCTGCCTTTGCATCTCGGCATAGGGATCCTTGGGCTTGCCGTCCGGGTAGGCGCTCTTGAACTTGCCGGTGAGGCGAATCGCGAGCGGCTGTTCGGCGTTGGTCGGTTCGAAGCCCTTGGTCGATGGTTCGCCCGTCAGCGTGGCGATGATGAGGTCCACCGGCATGTTGTTGGGCGAGCTCTTGGCGAGCACGGTCATGTTGAGGCCCTCGGCCGGCTTGCCCTTGAAGTAGCCGCCGAACGCGTACAGCAGCGATCCCACCTGACTGGTGACGGGATCTTCGGTGTTGAGCGCACCGCCCGTGAGATTGAGCAGCGTCGGCAGGAGTCGCGGACCCTCGCCGCTGGCGTAGCTCAAATCGGCGAGCACCTTCGTCAGGTCGATTTCGAAGCCCCAGTTCTTGAGCAGCGTGTAGAGCGTCGACTGGCCGGCCTGACTGCCGCCGAGCGGATTCTGCAGATCGGGCTGCTGGTCGAAGTACATGTACGGATCCATGAACGCGATGAGCTTGCCGCCGCGCATGATGAACTGATCGATCGCGTACTGGGTGGTATCCGTCACCTCGCGGGGATGAATGACGAGCAGGACCTTGATCTCCGGGTCGATCGTCTCGGCGTTGAGCGAGATTTCCTTCAGCTCGAAATCGCGCTTGAGTTCGGAGATGAGAACCCAGGGTTCGGTTAGCCCCTTCTTTTCCTGCATCGCCATGGGCGACAGGCCGCGGCCGAAGACCGGGGCGGCACTCATCACGCCGATCACCGGCTTCTTCACCGTGGAGACGCGCGCGACGGCCCGCGTGAGGTCGTATTCGAGCAGGCGCTCACGCTCGGGCGTCAGCACGGGGATGGCGACCTTGTCGTCGAGCTGGCTGATCGCTAGCCCGAGATAGAATTTCTCGCCCGTGTTGAGCATCTGGCCCTCGATGCCGTCCAGCGTTGCGGATTCTTCCGCGTCGGAATCGGGCTGCGGGTTGTATTTCTCGACGACGACCTTGCCGCCTGAGACCGAGCGGAATTCGCCGAGGAGGTCTTCGACCCGTTGCGCAAAGGTCTTCAACCCGACCGGTGTTGCTTCTCCTTGGGTGTAGTAGAAGCGGATCTTCACCGGCGATTCGAGCTTGGTGAGAATTGCCCGCGTACCTTCGGACAGGGTAAAGACCCTGCCCTCGGTAAGATCGACCCGCGCTCGTACGGGCGAGAAGATGTAGTTGACTGCGATCAGGATGAGCGCAAGCGCGACCACCCCCGCCGTCGAGTAGAGGAAGGTTTCCAGGCCTTTCTTTCGCATGATCGGGTGCCTCCTCAACCTGCGCGCAGGCCGCGGATGATGACGCCGGTGGTGAACAGAGCCAAGCCGATCACCGAACCGAAGAAGAGAACGTCACGAATATCCACGATGCCGCGCTGAAATGCGTCGAAATGGGTCATCACCGAGAACGAGGCGACGACTTGAACCACCTGCGGGCTTGCCCACTGTGACAGCAGATCGGTCACGGGGTTGTAGCCGCAGAGAATCAGGAACAGCAGGATGATGACCGACAGGATGAAGCTGATCACCTGATTGCGGGTCATCGCGGAAGTCATGCAGCTCACGGCAAGGTAGGCGCCCGCGAGCAGCACGCTGCCGACGTAGCCCGAGGCAATCACGCCGTTGTCGGGATCTCCCAGCCAGTTGACCGTGATGATGACCGGAAACGTCAGGACCAGGGCGAGGATCAGGAAGAGCCAGGAGGCCAGAAACTTGCCGACGATGGCCTGCCACGTGGCAATCGGCAGGGTCAGCAGCAGTTCGAGCGTGCCGAGGCGCCGCTCCTCGGACCAAAGCCGCATGCCGACCGCGGGTACGAGGAACAGGTAGAGCCAGGGATGCCACGTGAAGAACGAGACCAGCGAAGCTTCGCCGCGCTCGAAGAAATTGCCGACGGTGAAGGTGAAGAAGCCCGTCAGCAGCAGGAAGATGACCAGAAACACGTACGCGACCGGCGAGACAAAATAGCCTGCCAGTTCGCGCTTGACGATCGTCGTGACGCCGCCGCTCATTGCCTTGCCTCCTTGATCGTATCCGGCAAGGTGATCGAGCGGAACACCTCGTCGAAGTGGCCTTCCTCCGTACGTACGTCCTCGAGTTGCCATTGGCGCTGGCTGACCAGTTCCATGACGGCGCGGACGAGGGCCGGTTTCTGCTCCGGAGATTTGGGATGTGCGCGGACGATGGCGTTTTGAGGCGTTTCTCCGAGCGTTTCGACACGCTCGACGAAATCGATGGCGGACAGCCCCTCGCCGAGTTGTGCCGCCGTCACGCCCGAGACCACCACTGCGACGGATCCTGCCAGATGCGAACGCCGTCGCAGCTCGTCCGGCGTGCCGTTGGCGACGATGCGCCCACGATCGATGATGATTACACGCGAGCAGGCAGCATCGACTTCCTCGAGAATGTGCGTCGAGAAGATGATGGCCTTGTTGGTGCCCATCGTCTTGATCAGATTGCGCACCTCGTGCTTCTGGTTCGGATCGAGGCCGTCGGTGGGTTCGTCCATGATCAGGATGTCCGGATCGTGGATGATCGACTGCGCAAGCGCCGTACGGTGGCGGTACCCCTTGGAGAGCGTATCGATGGTCTGGTACAGCACGTTCTCCAGCATGCAGCGCTCGACAGCCTTGTTCACGGCGCGCTTGCGGGCGTCCCCTGTGATGTTGCGCATCTCTGCGCAAAAACGGAGGAATCCGTGCACCGTCATGTCGGTGTAGGAAGGTGCATTTTCGGGCAGATAGCCGATCAGACGCTTAGCCGGAATCGGATTGGCGAGCATGTCGTGTCCACCGACGGTGATACGCCCTGCCGTCGGGGGGATGAAGCCGGTGACCATGCGCATGGTGGTGGATTTGCCGGCCCCGTTGGGACCGAGAAAGCCCAGCACCTCTCCGCGTTCGACATTGAACGACACGTCATTGACGGCGATCTTGGGGCCGAAGTTCTTTGTCAGGTTCTCGACCTTGATCATTGTGTTCCCCTCTTGGTATGGACGACCGCGCGCCCGCGTCGGTTCTCGAGAGTCGAACCTCGGCTTGGGTGCAGACGTTGGGGCGCGCTCCTCCGCGCTTCGGCGATCACTGTAGTTGCTTGAAAAATCGCAAAAACTACGGAAGGCCGCGAAGCATACACGATTCAGCCGATCGTGGCCAAGGTGTGGCCTGTGCAAGCGATTACAAGGTCCGGGCAGCGAAAAAACTTCGTTGGCATCGGACTTCGGACCGAAGCCGAAGCGTTCCGCGTTGCGTTCGTGGCGACTTCTCGCGTGCCTATAATCCGTGGCACGTTCAACAGCGATTCACGGAGACTCGACATGGCCAAGAGCGGCGTTGCCATCATCGGCGGCGGCATCATGGGGGGAGACATCGCAACGGGTTTCGCCGCAGCAGGCTGGGATGCGCATGTCATGAGTCCGTCGCAGAAGACGCGCGATGCACTCGCAGGCCGGGTGGCGAAGGGGCTGGAACGCTTGTCCGCGGACGGCGGCTGCGCCGAATCGGTCAAGGCCTACGCCGCACTCGCCGACGTGCCATGGAAGTCCGTCGATCTCGTGATCGAGGCGGTGTCCGAAGATCTTGCCCTCAAGCACAAGGTGTTCGCCGAACTCGAATCCTACGCCCGGCCCGACGTGCCGCTTGCGACCAACACGTCGAGCTTTCCGATCACCGAAGTCGGGAAACACCTCAAGACCCGCGAGCGCGTTTGCGGGGCCCACTACTTCATGCCGGCGCATCTGGTGCCGCTGGTCGAAGTGGTGTGCGCCGAATTCACCGATCAGAAGTATGCGGATCAGGTGTTCTCGATCATGAAGGCCGTGGGCAAGGTGCCCGTCATGGTGAAGAAGGACATCCCCGGTTTCCTGGCCAACAGGATGCAGCATGCGCTGCTGCGCGAAGTCTTCTGGCTGCTCGACAACGGCATCGCCACGGCGGAAGGCATCGACGACGCGGTTCGCTACGGCTTCGGGTTTCGGTTCATCGCCTGCGGGCCGATCATGCAGAAGGAGATGTCGGGCTGGGATACCAACTACTTCGCCGGCAGCACGATCTACCCGAGTCTTTCGAATGCCACCGTGCCGCCTAAGGTGCTCAAGGATCTCGTCGACCGCGGCGCTATCGGCATGAAGGCCAAGGAAGGCCTGTGGAAGTGGACCGACGAGTCGATGGCGCAGGAGAAGGGGCGCTATGAGCAGGCGTTGCAGGCGGGCTTTCAGATTTTGCAGAACGAGAAGGCGAAGCCGTAGGGCTACGCTGGGGAGGAGGGAAACGGATAGCGGGACGTGTGAGTCCTCTCCCGCCCGCCCCGAGCGCGATAGGATCCCGGCCTTTGCCTTTCCTGCTGCGTCTTGCGGCTCACCGCCACTCGTCTTCTTTCGGGGCTTGTTGCGCCACGATACGGACTTGCGCGCACGGACGCAGTACTACGCAACGAATTCTTGCGCCACTTCAATGTCCGGCGCTTTGGTCCCTTGCTATTATCGGTCGAGTCGCAATCTCGAAGCATCGATTGATCCGTCGGCTTGGCCGATGGGCCGGAGGAAGTGCAAATGCAAGCAGCGGAAGCGGTCAGCGCGCGCGACGACGATCGGCGCATGCTCGCCGAGAGCGTAGACGATTTCGCGCGCCGGGCGACCGAGGTGCCACGCGTGCGCAAGTGGCGCGGCGTCGAACCGGGGTTCGACCGGGGGTTGTGGCGCGAGATCGCCGGCATGGGATGGACCGGTCTCCTC
>JBIKKL010000343.1:0-5524 GCA_044360365.1 Burkholderiales bacterium
GTGCTGCTTGGCGGAAAGCCGCTAGCGGGTACCGACGCTTCTTTCAATGCGCTCCCCCACAGCACGGCCGTCATCACGTTCCTTCTCGTCAATACCTTCGCGGTGTCTGCTGCCATCGCCCTGACGGAAGGGAAGAGCATTATCCGATCGTGGTACGAAGGCAACGCTGCGGGGTTTATCACCGATATCGTTCTCATTCCGTTCGTTTTCGGTTTCGCCCGTGCGTATCACGACTGGGGTATCTGGGGCGCCGCGCCGCTCTTGGTGCTCGTCTTTGGCCTTCGGTTCACATACCAATCAAAGTTCCAACTTGAGACCACGAACAAGGAGCTGCTCGAGCTTTTCGTGCAGACCGTGGAATTCCGCGATCCCTACACCTCTGGACATTCGCAGCGGGTGAGCCGCTATGCCCGGATCATCGCCAAAGCAGTCGGACTTTCGAGCAAGGAAATCGCGCGTATCGAAATTGCCGGTATGCTCCATGACGTCGGGAAGATCCATGAGATCTTTGCGCCGATTTTGTCGAAGCCCGGGCGATTGACGCCTGAGGAACGTGGAATCATGGAGCTCCACCCGATCAAGAGTGCGGAGCTGGTGGCGAAGCTGTCCGAGTTCGCGGACATCATTCCTGCCGTGAGGCATCACCACGAGAATTGGGATGGATCCGGATACCCCGATCGACTGGCCGGTCGTGAAATTCCGATCGGTTCCCGAATTATCATGTTCGCGGATACAATAGACGCGATGACGACGGATCGGCCCTACCGAAAGGCACTGACGGAAGTGGAGGTACGGGCGGAGCTGCTGAAATACAAAGGCACTCAGTTCGATCCGTACATTCTTGATGCGCTTCTGGCCAGTCCAGAATTCCGGCAAATCTTTGTGACCGCCGACAATTCAACGGGTACGCTCTCATTGACGCATGTCTTTGAACGAGCGAGACGCGTGAAGACACCTGCGGTCGCGTAAAGGTTGAGAGGCACTCCCGATCGGGAGTGCCTCTGTCGTTTTGCACTGAATCGATGCGCTCGGAATTTCGTCGTAGCTCCGAGTTCTCACAACGTGGAGTCCCCTGTAATCCCGGCGTGATTCACGGTGTGACGACGCGGAATTGGGGCGTGACTAATCGCTGACGAGAGTATTCGCGACAGTCAGGAAACGAATGAACACGCCCGCCGTAGCCTAAGCTGAAGGATCAATACCTAGTGATGTGGCCAGCGCAATAAGATTGATTGCCGGTGTCGAACGATCTCGCCGAATCTCGCGCAAGTATGTTGACAGTGTTCTCTCAGCTTCAGATTTTCTCCCCACTCGCAGTAGAGCTTCGCAGTACACCGCGCTGAAGAAATCACTGGTCCCGAAACGAGCCGTCGCCTCGAATCGGGTCTTTGCGACTGCTAGGAATGCTTCGCTGGGCATCCACTCGGGAATCAACAACCGTACGCCAAGCTCTAGAGCGATAAGGTAGGTAGCTGCTTTGATCGGCGGGAATCTCGGGTGCGATCGCTGGAATCGTTCGAAGTGATTGAGCGCAGCATCGTGATCGCCGTGAAAAATCGCGCTTCTACACTCGAACCCGACCACGAAGCTCGATGAGATCGGATCTTCGTCGCTCTTGAAAAGTTCCGCCAAAATGTTCGTCCACTCGGCGGCACCTTTCCGGTCTCCAACTTCCAGAGCCATGTTCGCCAGTTGCCATACCGGAAACTGGGCGAGTCGAGGCAGGTCGAGCTCAATTGCGATCCGGTAGCTATCTTGAAATGCGTGCGTGGCCTCTGTCGCATGGCCACAAAGGCGCAACGCGAATGCCGCACGTACCGCGTCCTGATGACCTCCTGGAGACGGTTGCATAGAGACCGCTCTGGTGTACAACGCCCGGGCACACGCTGTAGCTGTGTCAAGCGACCCGAATATCGTATGGTAGAGAATAGCAACCCGCTGAGCGCGCTCGTTCGTTGCGAAGTCCATCTCTGTTGGTGAGAACGCGCTATAGCAACTGTACGCTGTCTCTTCGTCACAGTTGTTGGCCGCAATCACAATCGCAATCTCGGCTGCTCGTAGCCTCGTCGCGCGCGATAGGTGTTGTGAGCGTGCGATCGTGGTCACTCCTCGTGATAGTTCGTATCGATCGATATATGGATCGGCACGGGAGGCGGAATGGGCTACAGAGAGCGAGTAATTCGCAGATTCATCTGACAGATCAGAGACGCGTTCAGAGAGAAGCAGTCCGCTCGGTCCGAGAGCCAGAGATTTTGCGTACTCTCCGGATTCCAGCGCGAGGCGAGCTTGCAGACGTCTGATGGTCGGAGATATAGCTGGAAGAATGCGCGATGGCTCAAGCCTGTTGATTATGTGGATCAATGCTCTCGGACTCTCGCAATCAACCAGTACATCCGCATACTTCATCAAGAGCCGAAGAACGGCATCGTGTCTTCCGCTGAGATCTGTGTGATGGAGAGCCTGAAGCAGCGCATCGTTTCTCCCACACGTTTCGAATTCACGCTCAAATGCGTCGGCAATCGAAGAACGAAGCGCGGCGCGCACAAGAGGCGACAAGCGGTTCGTTGCCGCTTTCCCCACGAGGTCGTGCGAGACAACAAGCGACGCCTCATCGCGGGCAAGGTATCCTTCCTTCTCTAGCTGCTCTAAGGCTACGAGTAACTCGTGCGTCTGTAACTGAAGAGATTCCTTGATGCGATCCAGAGACGCGAATTGCCCGAGGAGTGCAATTGTCTGAAGCGCCCGAACCGCAGCGGAGGGCAGCCGTTCGATGCGGTGATCTAGAAGTGACTGCAGGGTTGGTGGTATGCCGCCGGCATCGCCCGTCTCCGCCCAATGATTCATGAGCGCTAGCAAGAAAAACGGACTTCCTTCGCTCGCGCTCACAATCCAATCCTCGGCCTCCGGGGAGAGTGGGGCGAGCATCTCATGACTAAGCCAGCGCGTGAGCGAAAGCGACTCCTCCGGCGATAGAGCATGTAGCTTCATGACGTGCAGAGTCGCCGCGGATTTAGATGAGCTGTCAAGTCGCCGAGCGGGAGGGCGCGTTGTGATCATCAAGAAGACGCGAATCAACGAAGCACTTTCCGCGAGATCGACCAAAAGATTCCATGAATCGTCGTCGATCCAGTGGGCATCGTCGATGACGAGGAAGAGCGGTTTGTCGACCGCGACTGCACCGATTAGATCAATAACTGCGTGGCTGACCGATTGACTCCGGATGCGAGAAAAATCGATGCGGTGCTGCTCAGTCGCGGCAGACTCCGCCGCACTGTCATCCGACTCGACTTCGGATACGAACGTCTCACTTATCCCGGCAATCTTTCGTAGGACGCTCATGCTTTCCGGTGCACAGCCTATCGCACCAGGGAGCGCGAGCAGATCCGTGATCGCCTCCAGCAGCGCATGAAAAGGGCGATGGACGTTGCCGTCGCGGCACTCGACTCGAATCTCACGAAAGCCCTCAATCGTCGCGACCTTGCTCAGTTCACGCGCAAGTCGTGATTTCCCGATCCCCGCCGGCCCTTCAATCATCACCGCACTGCCGTCATGCCACCGCGCGCGCCGCATGGCCATCGTCAGGTGCGCCAGTTCGCTCGTCCGCCCCACGAAGTGCCGCTCCGGCGGTGCGAGCGTGGTCCGCTTCCTCGTGACCGGCTCGGTGAAGCGCTTCCTCAGCAGCGTGGCCGGCAGCCGGATGTCGCCCGCGGATGGGCCGATCTCGGCGAGATACTGATCCAGGATCGCCACCGCCTCCGCCTTCGAGCCCGCGAGCATCGTGCACTCGGCCACCGTCAGCGTCGCCTCCTCGTGCAGGGGGTCGAATTGAAGCAGCCAACGCGCGAGCGACTCCGCCCCCGACCAGTCCGCGCGCTCCCGACGCGCGCGCAACTGCTCCACCAGCACGCGCCGCACGCCAGCATGCACCGTCGCCCGTTGCCCCTCGATCCACTCCTGCATCTCCCGCCATGGCGTGCTCACGCTCGGCAAGAACAACCCGAACGGCTCCTGCCCGCGCACCACATCCTGGTCGAACAGCGCGGTCGTCTGTGAGAGCGAAAACGTGGGCACGATCTGCTGCGGATCGAGGCACACGCTGTCGCCTATCAGCGACACGTTGATCCCCATCGCCCGTGCCTTGTACAACATCTGGCGCAGGTTCCCGCGCTGCCGCGCCAGTGACTGTTCCGGCCACAACGACGTCCCCAGGACGTCCCGCGGAATCCGGTACTCCGGGCTGTACGCCACCCGCACCAACAGCGCGAACAATGTCCCGGTCGACGGGAGCACGCGGTCGACCCCCACTACTAGACGCGCCGCCCCCAACGTCTGAAAGACGAGGGGCAGGGCGCCGAGTTCGGCATCATCGGACACATCGGGTAAGGACAGCGCGTCTCGCGCTACTGATTTGTGTCGCGTGCGAGGCATGGGCACACCCGTCGGGAGGAGAGCTTGCTGGGCGGCCGCCATCGTCGCCCGGGACGTCCGCACACTGTGGGCGGTGCGTCACTCCAGCGTCATCTGGGGTAAATGTCGCAATGGTGATGCGATTGAGGCAACGCATTCGATTGCCCCGCAGGAGAAACGCACCACGGGCGGCCGCCCCGAAGGAGCAACCGCCCGTGATGTGTCATTCGTCTTGTCCCACTCCGGCGCCCAACAGCCCGTCGCCCTCAGGGAAACTCGATCAACGACTCCGTCGGGATGCCATCGGCTTCCGCCTGAAAATTCACCACGAGCCGGTGCCGCAGCACGGCTTTCGCCACGCTCCGCACGTCGTCCAGATCGGGCATCGCCCGGCCGTCCATCGCCGCCCGGGCCTTCGCGCCCAACACCAGATACTGCGACGCGCGAGGACCGGCGCCCCAGCTGACGTACTTCTTGACCTTGGCGCTCGCGTTCGGATCGTCCGGACGGGTACTGCGCGCGAGCTTCACCGCGTACTGCACGAGACTCGGCGGGGCCGGCAACCGACGCACGAGGCGCTGCAGCCTCAGCAGCTCCTCGCCACCCACCACCGGACGCACATCGCCCAGCGAGGCACCCGTCGTCGACA
This sequence comes from Burkholderiales bacterium, assembly GCA_044360365.1. Classification (GTDB taxonomy): domain Bacteria; phylum Pseudomonadota; class Gammaproteobacteria; order Burkholderiales; family WYBJ01; genus WYBJ01. The sequence goes on from JBIKKL010000343.1 coordinate 5,057, forward strand.
TCACGATCTGCTCTTCTTCCTCGCGCGACGGATAGCCGACGGTGAGTTCGAACATGAAGCGGTCGAGCTGTGCTTCCGGCAACGGATACGTGCCTTCCTGCTCGATCGGATTCTGCGTCGCCAGCACGAAGAACGGCTTCGGCAACTCGTACGTCCGACCGGCCACCGTGACCGTGCGCTCCTGCATCGCCTGCAGCAACGCCGCCTGCGTCTTCGGTGGCGCCCGATTGATCTCGTCGGCCAGGACCATGTTCGCGAACACCGGCCCCTCGGCGAACCGGAACGCCCGCTTGCCCGTGCCGGGCTCCTCTTCCATCAGCTCGGTGCCGGTGATGTCACTCGGCATCAGATCGGGCGTGAACTGCACGCGCGAAAAGGTCAGGTCGAGCGCCTGGGCCACCGTCTGCACCAGGAGCGTCTTGGCCAAGCCGGGCACGCCGACCAGCACGATATGCCCACCGGCGAGCA